>URWS01000024.1 GCA_900551605.1 uncultured Collinsella sp.
GAGATTCGCCTTAGTCTCGTGGGCTCGGAGATGTGTATAAGAGACAGCCCCTACGTGCTGCAGGGCACCGTTGACGTCGAGGACGAGCGCTTCTACGAGCACGGCGGTATCGACCTGTGGGGTATCGCGCGTGCTGCGGTGGCAACCCTCGGCGGCGGGCACGAAGGCGCCTCGACTATCACCCAGCAGCTGGTGCGCAACACCATCCTGCAGGAGGAGCAGTTCGACTCGACCATCGAGCGTAAGGTACGCGAGGCCTACATCGCCGTAAAGATGGAGGATATGTACTCCAAAGACGAGATCCTCATGATGTACCTCAACACCATCTATTACGGCCACGGCGCCTACGGCATCGAGGCCGCAGCCGAGACCTATCTGTCCAAGAGCGCCGCCGACCTCACCCTGAGCGAGGCCGCGCTGCTCATCGGCCTTCCCAACTCGCCCTCGCAGTACGACCCCACGGTCAACCCCGACCTGGCGCTGTCCCGCCGCAACAAGGTCCTCGACAACATGTTGCGTCTGGGCCACATTACGCAGGAGGAGCACGATGCCGCACAGGCCGAGCCCATCACCCTCAACGTGACCGAAATCTCGGGCAGCGGCGTCGATGTATACTCGCAGCCCTACTTTGTCGCCTATGTTAAGCAGCTGCTGGAGCAGGAGTTCTCGACCGACGTGCTCTTTAAGGGCGGCCTGACCGTCAAGACCACCATCGACCCCACGATGCAGCAGGTGGCAGAGAATGCCGTTCGCGAGCAGCTCGACACGCTCTCGCTCGACGGCCTGGACATGGGCATGGTCGTCGTCGATCCCAAGACCGGCTACATCAAGTGCATGGTGGGCGGCTACGACTACAACGCCGACGAGAACCACGTAAACCATGCCACGGCCAAGCGTCCCGTCGGCTCCACCTTCAAGGCCTTTACGCTGGCAACTGCCATCCAAAACGGCATGAACCCCAACGTCACCCTCAACTGCAACTCGCCGCTCAAGGCCAAGGGCACCACGACCGAGGTCCAAAACTACGCCAACCATAGCTATGGCAACATCACGCTTAAGCAGGCGACGGCATACTCCTCCAACACCGGCTACATCCAGGTGGCGGAAGCCGTCGGCAACAGCAAGATCATCTCGCTCGTCAAAAAGCTCGGCATCGATCCCGCCAAGGACAACATCGAGGACGTTCCCGTCATGACGCTCGGCACTGGCTCGATCTCGCCGCTCGAGATGGCCGCCGCCTACGCGACGTTTGCCAACGGCGGCTACTATCGTCAGCCGATCGCCATCACCGAGATTGACTCTCGTACCGGTTCGGTGCTGTACCAGCACACGGACAATCCCTCACAGGTGCTTACCGAGGGCGAGGCCGCCGCGGTCACCGATGTTCTGTCCGGCGTCATGCAGGGCAGCGGTACAGGTGCTGCTGGCGCCCTGAGCGTCAACCAGCCCTATGCCGGCAAAACGGGCACCACCGACAACACCACCAACCTGTGGTTCTGCGGCTATACCCCGCAGCTGGCGTGCGCCCTGTGGACCGGCTATTCCGCAGGTGAGATCCCCATCCAAAAATACGGCACGGACCTGCTGGGCGACAGCACCAACCTGCCTGTCTTTAAGCGGTTTATGAACACCGTTCTGACCGGTACCGAGCGCGAGGAGTTTGCGACCGGAACGGCGCCCACCTACAAGAACAACAGCGTCTGGAAGTTCTACGGCACCAACAACACCAAGAAGACGGAGAACGACGACAAGGACGAGAACGAGGACGAAGAGGAAACCACCACAACGACTACCACGACGACCACGACGACCGAGACCACGGGCGGCGACACCACCGGCGGCACCGGAACGACCGGTGGCTCGACGGGCGGCTCCACTGGTGGTTCGACCGGCGGCGATGGCGGCACGCCTACGCCCACGCCTACGCCCACTCCCGACCCCTCGCCCACGCCTGACGATACGGTCGGCTAGAAATTCATCCGGCCATTAGCAACAAGGCCCCCGAGCAGCTTATTAAAGTGCTCGGGGGCCTTTTAATTTAAAGTGACCTGGTGGACGGTCTTTATACCGGCAAACAAAAAAAGGGGGGGTACCGACCAACGTCGATACCCCTTACAAGCCACCATGTCACGCGCACAGTGCCGAGCGCACGACCCGCACGCCTACTTGCGAGAATTGCTCAGCTTATTGATCAGCGCCTCAAGACGCTCGCCGTCCTCGGCCGTCTGGGCAATAACCAAAATCGTATCGTTGCCGGCAAGCGAGCCAAGCACATCGGGCAACTCTGCCGCATCAACGGCGGCGGCGATGCCGGAAGCCGTGCCAGGCTGAGCCTTGATCATAACCAGATTATCGGTACGCAGAACGCCCGTTACAAGCTCGGAAACCATACGCTGCAGGTGCAGGTCCTCTGCCAGAACATAGATGCCCTCAGGGAGCTTACGCAGCCCCATGTCGGCAATATCGCGAGAGACAGTCGCCTGCGTGCAATCAAAGCCCATAGCGCGGAGCTCATCGACCAGCACGCGCTGCGTTCGGACGTCCTTATTGCGCACAATATCTCTAATGGCATCCTGGCGCCCATTGCGTTTTTTAGCCATACAAACCCTCTCTCCAAAAGATGGCGGAGACAATCAATCAGTGATTGAATAGTTTAACGCTATTTGAAGGCTTTTGTGTATAAGAACGCATTTCGAAACAATTCTATGCAAGTTTGTTTCGAAATGAGCCGTTTAGGCGGTTTTTGCGCCCGTCCGGTTAAGAAAAGCTGCCAGATGCGTACACATCACGCAGCGCGCGGGCTTGGCGCTGGCGATCGGCCCAAACAACAGACCGAGCCCCCGATGGTTATCCTTGAGCGCGGCGACCATCTGACGGGTTCGAGGCGCATCGAGCATATCACGCATGCGGGCGGAACGCTCGATTGACGACACCCCATGCGGGCTCAGACACAAATTCTCGATGCAGGCGACCAGTCCGGCAAAGTAGAACTTTTGGCTTGCCAGCTTGAGCCGACCACCGCTGTCTGCTTCCGAGAGTGAGTCCGCAAGCTCGTCGAGCGCTCGAGTGTCATCGGATACCTTGGCATACATGGTGGGATCAAAGGCATCTGTAAGTTTAGGTGCCGCCGTGTGGAAACAAGCATCGCCGCAGCCGGACACGCATCGTGTCTGCGAAAGCGCGCATGCCATAAACCCAACTGTGCGAAACACCTTGTCGCACAAAAGGCATGCCTCAAACAGCGAGCGGCTGTACATCACACCAGAGGTCTGAACGACTAGGCCGCCTAAAATCAACTGAGGCAGCCCGGCCACCATCGAAGATTTGCTATCAATGGAAATATGAGCAGCATCCAAGACGCGCGAATGGCGCTCTCGATGTGCATCATAGCGGTCGAGCGACACCGTGGGGAGCACTATGTCTGCCGTAGTATCGCACGCGATATTGACCATCTTGGAAAGGGACTGCGGAGCAAACCACTCATCGGCGTTCATAGCGATGATTTGAGAGCCGCGCGAGGCAGCAAAACCGGCACGAAGACAAGCGCCGCGCTTCGCGTCCTCGACGTCAATCAAATCAATATGGATGTCCCTGTCGGCAGCAACTTGAAGCGAATGGCGCACACCGGGCGCAGCATCGCGGCAGACAACGACAATCTGCAAATCGTAGAGGTCTTGGTTCTGGATACTCTCGAGCGCACGCATCGCATAGCTGGGCGAACCTTCTACCACAAGGATCACCGAAAGTCGCGGATGCGAGCCACGTCGAACCAAGTTATCCGTCCTCTCGACAGCAGTGAATCAAACTGTCGTTCATGGTACACCCCGGCAATAAAAGCAATGAGACACCGGTTGTATTGCACGCCAAGAACAGATGTTGCACACGCGCAGCCCACAGATGACAGGTGCCGACGCACGACGCGCCGAGCCCTCCCCTAGTCGAGCACGACAAGCTCGGCGGGATCGTAATCCACGCCCATAAACGTAAGGCCGCAGGCAGGAGCCGTGGGGCCCGCAGCGGTACGGTCGCAAGCATCGATGACCTCGCGCATCCACTCGGGTTCACGGCGATGCATGCCAATCTCGACAAGCGTGCCCACGATCGTGCGGACCATCGAATGCAGAAACGCATTGCCCTCGATGGTAAACGTCAGGATGTCCTCGCCAAACGCAGCCTCATGGCCAAACTCGGCACGCATCACGCAGCGGTGCGTGGGCTTGCCCACGGCAGACGCCACCTTGCAAAAGCTCTTGAAGTCCTGCTCGCCCAGCAGCGCGGGACAGGCCGCAGACATCGCCTCAACATCCAATGGGTAGCGATGCCACCACACCGCACCGCGCGAAAGCACAGGGCGCGCGTCGCGATCGGCAATACGGTACGTATACGTACGGGAACGCGCATCAAAGCGTGCAGAAAAGCCTTTACGGGCCTTGTAGACCTCGTTTATGGCGATATCTTTGGGCAGGAGGGCATCCATGGCCCTCAGCCACCTACGGCGCGTCAAAGCCAACTCAGCGTCCGTTACGGGCACGCTGATAAACTGTGCCACCGCATGCACGCCGGCATCGGTACGTCCCGCACACGTCAGGTCGATCGGACGGCGCAGGAGCGTCTCAATAGCTCGACGTAGCTCACCCGCAACCGTCGTCTGTCCCGGCTGCTCGGCAAATCCGCTATACGACGAGCCATCATAGGCCACGCGAAATACGAGCGTGGCGTCAAGCTCGGAAATCGAATTGAAATCAGACGGCGCAGTCATGGGCGCTCCCAACAAACAAGCAACGGTATCGCGACAAAAAAAGAGGGGTACGCGAACGTACCCCTCGAATATAGCCTATGCAGACGGATTGTCTACTCAGCGGTCTCCTCAGCAGGAGCCTCCTCGGCAGCCTCGACCTTCTTGGGAGCAGCGGCCTTCTTGGGGGCCGGAGCAGCCTTCTTAGCCTTAGGCGTGCAAGGCTCGGTGACGAGCTCCATGATAACGATGGGAGCGTTGTCGCCCTTGCGGTTACCGAGCTTCATGATGCGGGTGTAACCGCCGTTGCGGTCCTGCCACATGCCCTGAGCAGCCTTGTCGAAGATCTCGGCAACGAGCTGCTTATCGCCGAGCTTGGCGATAGCCAGACGACGAGAGTGCAGGTCGCCCTTCTTGGCCCAGGTGATGATCGGATCGACGACCGAACGCAGCGCCTTAGCGCGGGTCTCGGTGGTCTTGATGCGGTCGTTCTCGAAGAGGGCCTTAGCAAGGCTCTTCTTCATGGCCTTGGTGTGGCTCGCATCGGTGCCGAGCTTCAGGCCCTTCTTAACGTTATGACGCATGGTCTAGTTTCTCCTCAAATATGCGAAGCATTAAGCCTTCAGGCTCAGGCCCATGGACTCAAGCTTGTCCTTCACTTCCTCGATCGACTTAACACCGAAGTTACGGATGTTGAGCAGATCGTTCTCCGAGAACTCAACGAGCTGACGGACCGAGTGAATGCTGGCGCGCTTAAGGCAGTTGTAGGAACGGACGGAAAGGTCCAGATCCTCGATCTGCTTGTCCAGCTCAGCGTTGTCGTTGGTGACCTCGGGAGCGAAGATCGAAGCCTCCTCCTCGACCTCGGGGGTCTCGGCAAGGTTCATAAAGGCAACCATATGCTGGTTAATGATATTGGCAGCCTGGACCACGGCGTCGCGCGGGGCGATGGAGCCGTTGGTCTCGATCTCGAGGACAAGGCGGTCGTAGTCGGTGTGCTGACCGACACGGCAAGCCTCAACGAGCTTGGCGCAACGGGAAACCGGCGAGTACAGCGAGTCGACGTGGATCACACCGATGGGATCGTTGTCGCGCTTGTTGGCCTCGCCAGAAACATAGCCGCGGCCATAGCCGATGCGCATGCTCATGGTGAGATGGCCACCCTCGGTGAGCGTAGCAATGTGCTGCTCGGGGTTGACCAGCTCAAACTCGGACGGAATAAAGAAGTCCGCACCGGTGACCTCGCAGGGGCCGTCAACCGAGATGGTGGCGGTCGCCTCGTCGGTCGTGCCGAGAGCCCTGAAGACAAGACCCTTGACATTCAGGACGATGTCGGTGACATCCTCGACCATGTTAGGGATGGTCATGAACTCGTGCTGCGCACCATCGATCTGAATAGCCTCGACGGCGGCACCCTCGAGCGAGGACAGAAGAACGCGACGAAGGGAGTTACCCAGCGTATCGCCGTAACCACGCTCGAGCGGCTCGACGGAGACACGAGCAGACGTCTCGTTGATCTCTTCGACCTGAACCTGAGGCCTAATGAATTCTGACATGTATTACCTCCAGCCTCAGCAGCCCGGATGGACTACTTAGAGTAGAGCTCGACGATGAGCTGCTCGTTGATATCACCGCTGATCTGCTCACGCGTCGGCAGAGCGAGCACGTTACCAGACAGCTTCTCGATATCGACCTCGAGCCAGCCAGGGACCTCAAAGCGCTCGGAGGAAATCAGGGCCTCCTTGATGGGGAGGAGGTCACGGAACTTCTCGCCGACAGCGACGACGTCGCCGGCCTTGACGCGGTAGGACGGGATGTCCACACGCGTGCCGTTCACGGTGAAGTGACCGTGACGGACGGACTGACGAGCCTCTTTGCGGGTGCGGGCGAAGCCAAGACGGAAGACGACGTTGTCGAGGCGAGACTCAAGGATGATCATGAGGTTCTCACCGGTGACGCCGTTCATCTTGCGGGCCTTGTTGAAGTAGCCGTGGAACTGCTTCTCCAGAACGCCATAGATGAACTTGACCTTCTGCTTCTCGCGCAGCTGCATGCCGTACTCAGATTCCTTGCGACGGCGCTTGGGCTGACGGATAGATTCCTTCTTGCTGCTGTAACCGAGCTCAGCGGGATCGATCCCGAGCTGACGGCAGCGCTTAAGAACAGGAGTCCTGTCGATTGCCATATTGATACGATCCTTTCAGTTACACGCGGCGACGCTTCTTGGGGCGGCAGCCGTTGTGCGGAATGGGGGTCTTGTCCTGGATGCTCGAGACTTCGAGGCCAGCAGCCTGGAGGGAGCGGATGGCGGTCTCACGACCGGAGCCGGGGCCCTTGACGAAGACGGAAACCTTCTTCATACCGTGCTCCATGGCCTGCTTGGCAGCAGCCTCGGCAGCCATCTGGGCAGCGAACGGCGTGGACTTACGGGAGCCCTTGAAGCCCACCTGGCCAGCCGACTTCCAGGAAATGACGTTGCCCTGGGGATCGGTGATCGAAACGATCGTGTTGTTGAACGTAGAACGAATGTGAGCCTGGCCCACGGAAATGTTCTTACGGTCCGCGCGCTTCAGACGGGCAGCGCGAACGTTCTTCTTAGCAGTAGCCATCTATCTAGCGCTCCTTATTTCTTCTTCTTAGCACCGATCTGACGCTTCGGGCCCTTGCGGGTACGAGCGTTAGTGTGGGTGCGCTGGCCGCGGACCGGGAGGCCCTTGCGGTGACGAAGGCCGCGGTTGCAGCCGATGTCCATAAGGCGCTTGACGTTCTGGTTGCGCTCACGGCGGAGGTCACCCTCAACCATGATCTGGTTCTTATCGATATAATCGCGGATGGCGTTAACCTCATCCTCGGTGAGGTCCTTAACGCGCGTATCCACGTTAACGTTGCACTCGACGCAGATCTTCGTCGCAGTGGTGCGGCCGATGCCGTAAATGTAGGTCAGACCGATCTCAACGCGCTTCTCACGCGGGAGGTCGACACCATTAATACGGGCCAACGTAGTCTCCTCTCTTAACCCTGACGCTGCTTATGACGGGGGTTCTCGCAAATGACGAGGACCTTGCCATGGCGCCTAATGATTTTGCACTTATCGCACATCTTCTTGACCGAAGGACGTACCTTCATCGTTCTTCCTTTCGGTAGCGCTCAAACTACTTCCCTACTATCTACTCGCCCAGCCGCAGGCGTTTAAAACTATGGCTGGTCTTCACACACAATCCGACCGTAGGTTGAGCTAAGCCTGCAGCCGGAAATGGAGTGCGTGTATGCGTGCCGCTATTTGTAGCGATAGGTGATGCGGCCGCGGGTCAGGTCGTACGGGGAAAGCTCCACGACAACCCTGTCACCGGGGAGAATACGGATGTAATTCATTCGGATCTTGCCAGAAATGTTGCACAGAACCGAATGACCGTTCTCGAGCTCGACCTTAAACATGGCGTTGGGCAACGGTTCCTTTACCGTACCCTCGAGCTCAATTGCGTCTTCCTTCTTCACAAGCAATCATCTTTCTCTAGAAAACGACAGCGATTGAGTATTCTACAACACGTATGCACGCATCGTAATAACTTCGTAATGGCTCCACAACTAAGTGGAACTTGTTACATTTGAAATGTAAAACAAAGCCGTTCCCTGATGCCCAAGATCGCCTTGAAATGAGAAGGCATAGACCTTGGGGTCATGCCTTCGAAATTGAAAGGCGAGGTTGGGCATCAGGGGGCGGCGACTTTTACATTTCTCCGCCTTGGAGCGAACACCAAGCACCTTGCGCATCCGTGGTGAGAATCACCGGACCGTCATTGGTAATGGCGACGGTGTTCTCGTAGTGCGCGGCGGGCAGGTGGTCGTTGGTCGTAACAATCCAACCGTCGGAGCCCGTGCTCACATGGTTGGAACCCATCGTAACCATCGGCTCGATGGCAATGACCATGCCGGCCTGGAGGCGAACGCCCCTCCCCTTCTTTCCATAGTTAGGAACATTGGGGTCCTCGTGCATCACGCGGCCAATGCCATGGCCCACATAATCACGAAGCACGCCGTAACCGTGAGACTCGGCGAGGGACTGAACGGCATAACCGACGTCCCCGATATGGTTACCGGGAACAGCCTGCTCGATGGCAGCCTTAAGGCAATCGCGCGTGACCTCGCACAAAGCCTTGGCTTCGGGCGTGGGGGTGCCGACGAAAAACGTCCAAGCGTTATCGCCGACCCAACCGTCGACAACGGCTCCCGTATCGATGGAGATGATATCGCCATCGCGCAGGATCATGTCGGGGTTGGGAATACCATGGACCACGGCATCGTTGATCGATGCGCAAATGGTCCCCGGGAACCCGCCGTAACCCTTAAAGGCCGGGGTGCCGCCATGCATGCGGATAATCTGCTCCGCGAGCTGATCGAGCTCAAAAGTCGAAACGCCGGGGCGCACCATGGCTCCAACGTGGCGGAGCGCCATCTTAGATAGCGCTCCTGCCTTCTTCATCTGCTCGATTTGCGTTGCAGACTTAATCTTGATCATAGACCGAGAGCCTCTTTGACATCCCCGTACACGGTCTCACGAGCCTGGTCACCGTTGACCGACTTGAGCAGACCCTGGCCACGATAGTAGTCGACGAGCGGACTCGTGGACTTCTCGTAGACGTCGAGACGGTTCTTGATGGTCTCGGGCTTGTCGTCGTCGCGCTGATACATCTCGCCGCCACACTTGGGGCAGGTAGCATCGGCAGCGGTGCCGGTGTAACCGCAGGCGCGGCAGGTGCGACGCGAAGACAGACGATCGATAATGACCTCGGGGGCCACATCGACCAGAAGGGCACAGTCGATCTCGC
This sequence comes from uncultured Collinsella sp., assembly GCA_900551605.1. GTDB lineage: Bacteria > Actinomycetota > Coriobacteriia > Coriobacteriales > Coriobacteriaceae > Collinsella. The sequence continues at coordinate 9,562 of URWS01000024.1, forward strand.
GACCCATGGCGGAGAGCTCGGAATCGAGCGTCACGGCCTGGGCGGTGTTGCGCGGGAAGCCGTCGAGGATGAAGCCCTGCTGGGCGTCATCGGCGGCAAGGCGCTCCTTGACAAGGTCGATCACGAGCTGGTCGGGAACGAGCTCGCCAGCGTCCATGTACTTCTTAGCCTGAATACCAAGCTCGGTGCCACCCTTGACGGCAGCACGCAGCAGGTCGCCCGTGGAAATATGGGCGACGCCAAACTCGGCGACGAGCTCCTGTGCGACGGTGCCCTTACCGGCACCCGGAGCTCCGAGCAATACGAGGTTCATGAGCAATCCTCCTCTAGCCTATTTAAAGAATCCATCGTAATCATACATCTTGATCTGACCTTCGAGCTTATCGACCGTGTCGAGCACGACGCCGACCATGATGAGGATGGACGTGCCGCCAAATGCCTGGATCAGATGGTTACCCGTGAAGGAGAAGATGATCGAAGGCACGATGGCGATGAGCGCCAAAAAGACAGCGCTGGGAAGCGTAATCTTGTTGAGCGCGTTCTTGATGTAGGCCGCGGTAGCCCTACCCGGACGCACGCCCGGAATAAAGCCGCCCTGCTTCTTAAGGTTGTCGGCCGTATCATCGGGGTTGAACACCATGGAGGTGTAGAAGTACGCGAAGCTGTCTCTTATACACATCTGACGCTGC
>URWS01000025.1 GCA_900551605.1 uncultured Collinsella sp.
GCGATCGTCGGCAGCGTCAGATGTGTATAAGAGACAGCTACAAGTTCGAGCTGGGCCGCGGTATCGTCATGCGCGAGGGCGCCGACGTGACCATCGTCGCCTGCGGTTTGATGGTCGGTGAGGCCCTCGAGGCCGCCGAGCAGCTCGCTGCCGAGGGCATCGACGCCGAGGTCATCAACATGCACACCATCAAGCCCATCGACGCCGACCTGATCGTCAAGAGCGCCACCAAGACCGGCCACGTCGTGACCGTCGAGGAGCACTCCGTAATCGGCGGCCTGGGCAGCGCCGTCGCCGACGTCCTGTGCGAACAGTGCCCGACGCCGCTTAAGAAGATCGGTGTCAACGACACCTTCGGCGAGTCCGGTCCGGGCGCCGAGCTCCTGCACAAGTACGGCCTGGACGCCGCCAACATCGTGGCAACCACCAAGGAGTTCTTGGCGTAAGGCGGTCTGCTTTGGCCTTAACTTGAGAGCCGCTTCCGCATTGGGCAATGAACAAGCCGGGGCGCCTTCCATATGGAGGGCACTCCGGCTTTGTGTTTGGAGACGGCAGGGAAAGAAGCTAGAGAGGTTTTACGGTCGGGGCCAGGGCGCAGTTGCGCAACATTCAGCCCTAAACCCTAACAGCCAGAGGCGAATCGGAGAGGATTTCGCCCTGAAATGCGATGGTATGCATCCACTCGAAGGCTCGCTGATTCACGCATCCTTGGCGGCAACGGCCCTCCTTGACATCATCAGGCAACCTGATGGCGTTTGAACGTCCTTATCGCGAGAGCAATGCCCGTCGCGAAAAGCAGGAGGTAGAAAGCGGCGAGGAACACGGGCAGCTCGACCACGACAGGGCCTATGGCATACGAGACCATGCCGAAGAGGTTGAGGGGGTTCAGTGCGTCGTAGGGGAACAGGTAGATGACGCGGTTCGCGATGCTGCTCGTCATCGTCGGCACGAAGATCGGAATCAAGATGAGAGCGACGCCGACTGCGAGGATTCCCATGGGGCTGTCTATCTTGGCTGACAGTGCGAGCACTATCCCAAGGAGGGCGAGGGTTGCGAGATACCCGACGAGGCAGCATATGAGGGCGGCGGCTGACAGGCTTATGCCGTAGGTGCATGTGATGTTGTAGATCTGGATGGGTAGACCTGCGCCGTCGGCTCCGTAGAAGACGAGCGTTATTGCCAGGAAGACGAGTGTGAAGACCCAGTATATGGCGCTTGCCGCGATCATAGAGGCCGCCGCCTTCGCGCGCCCGAGCCTTGATTTGCCGAACTTGGTGGACAGCAGGATGGCGTCGGTTTTGGCCCGGTACTCCCCGTTGAACACCGATGCGCACGTTATCACGACTGCGAGCATCGCGAATATGAGGAACTGGGCGAGGTTGAGGAAGTCCTCCCATCCTCCTGCGTATCCGTACTCGATGGGCGTTTGCATGCCTTGCGCCCTCTCGCTCCAGAACGCCCTCTCATCGTCGTTGTACGAGAGGGCCCCGTTCGCGTCGAGCCCGGAGGCTATCTTCGAGCGGACTCGCCCGTAGAGGTCGACGGTGCCAGTCGTGTCGATAGCGGCTGCCGCGGACACGGGCATCTGGTAGCCTTGCATCCAAGGGCTTGTCAGCAGCGCCATGAGGGCGCCGTTCTTCGCGCTGAACTCCCAGTACTCGTTCGCCTTCTCCCCGTAGGGCTTCCTGTCCGTCCTGTACTCTTCCTTGACCTCGCCGTCCGGACCGACGAACTCCTTGAACTCGCGGAGCGCCTCGGTGGCCTCCTCGTCGGTGATGGGGCCTGCGAGCGCTTCCGTGTTTGCCTTTATCTGGGCGATGGCGGCAGTGCCTTCGAATTCGGTGCCCATCTCCTTGGGGTCGAGGGCGTACTGGGACGTTATGTTGAAGAAGGCTATGACCGCGACCAGCGCCAGGACGGCCGCTATGGAAACCTGCGAGACGCGCCTTGAGAGCATCTTCTTGAGCTCGTATCTGATGAGGCTACCCACGGCGCGCTCCTTTCCTGCGTGCGATTGCGTCCCGTCCCGCTTCCGCTTTCGTCCGCGAAACCGGCAGGCCCCCGGACTGCTCCTGGAAGAGGTAGAGGTAGACGTCCTCCAGCGTCGGCTCCACGGCGCGCGCGCTCGGATGCGGGCGCTGCTGCGCCACCACGCGAACAATGGCAGAGCCGTCCTGGGCGTAGTGGATGTTGCCCACCGTGAGCGATGCCGACATGGCGTCTGCCTCCCTCGGGGCGACAGTGCACTCCCAGACGCATCCCCTGATGTCCCCTGTGATCTCGTCGACCGTGCCCGTCGTGATGATGCCGCCAGCGCGCATCACGAGGATCTCGTCGGCGATGTACTCCACATCAGAGACGATGTGCGTGGAAAGGATGACGATCTTGTCTTGGGCGAGAGAGGATATGAGGTTGCGGAAGCGGACGCGCTCCTTGGGGTCGAGCCCTGCGGTGGGCTCGTCGAGCACGAGGACAGACGGGTCGTTGAGCACCGCCTGGGCGATGCCGAGCCGCTGCTTCATGCCGCCGGAGAAGGTCTTGACCTTCCGCTTTGCGGCCTCTGCGAGACCGACAACTCCTAGGAGTTCGCGCGTACGCACTTTCGCCTGCTGCGCGGTGAGCCCCTTGAGCGATGCCAGGTACATCATGAAATCGCAGGCCGTGAAGTCCGGGTAGTAGCCGAAGTCCTGGGGCAGGTACCCGAGGCGCGCCCGATATCCGTCGCCAAGCTGGTCTATGGGGGTGCCCCCGAACAACACGCTTCCCGATGTCGGCCTCATGACGTCGCATATCATGCGCATGAGCGTGGTCTTGCCTGCGCCGTTGGCCCCGAGTAGGCCGTAGACGCCGGGCGTGAAGCTGAAGCTCACGCGGTCGACGGCGATATGGCTGCCGAACTGCTTGGTGAGCCTGTCAAGCCTGAGTTCCATGTTCGTTCCTTGTCCTTCGTTCGATGTTGCAGGCATGCAGGAGGAGAGCTAGAGTGCCGCCTTTGACGGGCGTGGCGAGAGGCCGCCTGAGACGCAGCGTATGAGCCTTGACGCCTCCAGGGCGGTGAGCGCCATGGAGGCCATGAGCGCCGTGACCCATACGGCGAGAGACGCGCCCTCGTACCAGAGGGGGAACGCCGTGCTCAGCAGCCAGAGCGCTGCGAGTACGGACATCGCAGGGGCGACGCTGGCGACGAGCGAGTTGCCCGGCAGACGGCGCGCCGCATAGAAGCAGGCGGCACACGAGCAGAAGAACGGCGTGCATGCGTACAGCAGTACGCGAAGCGCGTCGATCCCCGCGAGCGTTGGCACTGCCGCAACGGAGAGCGTAATCCAAAGCACGTCGGCAAGGCCGAAAAGCAAAAGCCTGCTCGCCAACACTTGCACGCAGCTGAACCGGCACGAGTACTCCATCTCGCAGACGCGGGTCTCGAAGCTCTTGAATACCGATGGTGCCGCTATGGCAACCGAGAGGGCCGATGCCGCCATGACGACGACGGGACTTCCCGAGCGCGGGCCGATCACGCCGACGAGAACGAGCATGCATGCCAGAAGCGCGATCTGGAGCATCCATGCCCAGGGACGCACGAACCGGACCTGGCTCGCGACGAACCGCCAGAGCGGGATGTAATCCGCCTCCCTCGCGCCTCCGCAGGCGCGAGCCGCCTCTGCTTCCACGAGCAGCAAGGTGCGCTTGCGCGCCGAGGCATCGGGGGATGCCGCGTCGGCGGCGTAGTAGCTCCTCAGCGCATCCTTTAGCTTCGAGTCATCCATTGCCTTCTCCCATCAGTTCCTTGAGCCTGCCGAGCGCGCGCCGCTCGATTCGATAGAGAGCGAACCTCGACTTCCCCGTCACGGCGGAGATATCGGACATAGGCAGGTCCTGGCCGTAGCGAAGCTCGATGACCTCGCGCTCCTCTTCCGTAAGGCGGGCGAGGGCACCCGCCATGGTCAGCCGTCCGTCCATGTCTGCATGCCGCACGTCAGGAATTGTCTGCACATCGTCCTCGTCCAAGGCACCAACCGGTCTCTGACCTCGGTAGAAGTCGGCACAGACATTGCGCGCGCAGGCGTAGAGATACGCAAGGGGCTTTCCATGCTCGGCGTATAGCGCATCGCTCCGCACGAGCCGAAGGAACACCTCCTGCGTCACGTCTTGGGCATCCTCTTTCGAGGGGAGCCTTCGCGCGCAGTAGCGGTATACGTTGTCGTAGTGCTCCTCTGCGAAGCGCCCTACCAAAGAGTCGTTCTCGCGGCCTGGCGCGTCCGCCCTGCCGTTGCTGCCGTATGGAAAGCTATGCATTCTCTTCCCTCACCTCCTATAGGGCATAACGTGGTTTGGCGCCGGGATGTGCGCGGAATTTTGATATTTACGTCCCATTTTGTATCCATGCGGCAGCCCTGTGAGTGGCGGGCATTTCACTGAATTCCAGCATGTCAGGGATGATGGCTGGGATATTAATGGGGTTAGGGTGCATCCAGAGCTTATTGCATCGGGCGGCTTGAGCGTTTTCGGAGAAGAGATTGGGCGGTTTATGCGAGAGTATTTAAGAGGTGGCACCGCTCATTAGAAAACCCTAACGTCAGACGAGTATCAGTCTGAGTGGTCTAGGTACAGAATTAAATTGATCTTAAAAGTCAATATTGACCTCAGAGGTCAATTGCAATATCCTTCTATCAAAGGAGGTGGCGATGGATATCGAATATGCAAGCAAGTCGCTGGAGAAGAGCCTTAAGGATCAGAGGGCGATAACGAGGAACTACGGCAAGATAGCCAAGAACCTCATTCATCGTCTTTCCGATCTGCGGGTTGCGAATGACCTTTCGCAGATTACCCATCTGCCGCCGCCGCGCAGGCACAAGCTGACCGGCAACTTTGAGGGCTGTTGGGGAATCGACCTCAGCAAGAACATGAGACTGGTCATCCGTCCCGTCGGGGAGTTTGACCCGGATGACCTTACGACGATCACCAGCGTCTGCATCGTGGATATTCAGGACTACCACTGAGCTAGGAGAGGAGAAGATAGCTATGAGTGATTTCATCGTCGCGCCCGGCGAGATCATCAAGGAATACCTTGATGCGCGCGGTTTGACCCAAAAGGAAGTTTCGAAGCGTACCGGCGTGAGCGAGCGCCACCTCTCCCAGCTTCTGAACGGGAAGACCAGGCTTACCGAGGACATGGCGCTGAAGCTTGAGAAGGTCATGCCCGACGTTCCCGCGAGTTTTTGGCTTAACTATGAGGTCAAGTATCAGGAGTACCTTGCCCGCGAACGCGAGGAGGCGCATCTGGAGGAGCTTGACCTTAAGGAGATCGCCAAGAGGTTTCATTTCAAGGAGGTCTTTCCGCGAACGAGCATGTCTTTGGTTGAGCAAGCTGCGGCTATGCTGAAGATTCTGGGCGTTTCGGATTTTGACCGCTACATGACTGCAATTCCCGGCGGGATGGAGTTCATGCAGGATGGTGGCAATTCGGAGGCTGTTGCCGTTTGGCTCGGGCTCTGCAAAGAGGAGATTGAGACTCAGAATAAGGATTTAAGCGATACTCAATACTCTAGAGAGCTGCTTGAGTCGTCGCTTGGTCGTTTGAAGAAGATTGCCCTGAATCCAGATGTAAACGGTTCTATCAAGAGCGCACGCAAGCTTCTGAACAGGTGTGGAGTTTACCTAGTTGAGCATGAAGCTATCTCGAACGCTAAAGTACGTGGCGTGTTGACAACCTACTTGGGTCATCCTGCTATTTTCATCAGCAAGCGATACAAGACTCATGATCATGTCTGGTTTACGGTCGTGCATGAGCTTGCACACCTCTTGTTTCATTACGACCCCAAGCAGCAAATCGTGTCGATGGAAGAACTTGCAAGCGAAGAGCATAAGGACGAAGAGGCCAATGCGTTCGCAAGGCGTTTCTTCGTAGACCTGGACGAGTATGAGAGCTTTGTTGCAGCCGGTCATTTTACTGAGGGAAGAATCAGGGAATTCTCGTCCAGCCAGAGGGTGGATCCGGGTATTACGGTCGGCTTTCTTCAGCATGATGGATGCATCGGGTTTGACGCTTTCTCTAATCTTAAGTCCGCTTGTTAGTAGGTGACGCCCCATGTATGTCCTCACACTAAAGAATCGCCTAAATGAGTTCAGGGCCGTACAAAGGCTGCGGGAGCTCGGACTTTTAGACGAAGGGCTTCTGCCTTTGGTCGAGGTGGTTAAGAAGGACGTTGCCTTTGATAAGCTGGTCGATCCCTCAACGGGTGAGTACGTCAAGGTCAACAAGCCATATAAAAGTGGAAAGCGCAAAGGTCAGCCCCGTATGTGCACGGTAGATGATCTTGAGACTGAGCGCGATGTCACCTTGGATAACATTAGTGATGCCTTTGCCGGTAAAAAGGTGTTGGTCGACTTCTTCCGCTGCTATATGCCCAAATACAAAGGCGCCGACCCCTCAAAATGCAAGCTTGTTCTTAAAATGAGCAACGACTTGGCGTTTTACGAGGAGGCGGTTAAGCGGCTTGCCGACTATCGAGATCTCATCCCGGTCATCTCGGTGATTGACGAGCTGTCCAACCTCTCACCAAAATCCTTGGAAGCTTTGATTTTGGAGCTAAGGAAGACTTCTTCAAATAAACCAGTCGCCATCCGGATATCGACATATGAGGGGTACGAGCACATCTTGTCTGACCTTTTGGGGCCGGATGACTACTTGATTTACGACATCAACGAGACCCCGCCCGCTTCTCGTATCGAAGAGTTTGACGAGTTGGCTGACCTTCATATTGCGGCGCACTCTGTCCTACTGTGTTCGCCGCGCAAACGCGATGACGGGAACAAGGTGTACGAAGATGGCTGTTTCATCGACAATAGCCACATTCGTGACTTTTCCGAATATGGTTTCGAAGGCGTCGGCGACTATGCCGGGCTTCGTGATTCCTTACCGCCCCGTCCGGGCGCGGGGGCCACTGGACGTGCTCTTGCCCTTTTTTATGACGGTTCATCAAATACCTTCAAAAGGTATATCAATCCAGACGTGAAGAAAGGCCAATCCGGCTACGACGATGTCGTAAAACAGATACTTGCAGACAGGGGCGAGCTGGAAAGACGTGCTGGCGAATGCGCCGTACTGTCTGAAATAGCTGATCATGCCGCAGCCGGAAACTATGGCGGTTGGCAGACTTGGATTGTGTACACCGTTGTTCGCTACGTGCAGCAGCTCTACCTCGCCCACGGTAACAGCTACAACCTCTAGTACACAATCTCCGGCTCTAGTCTGTTGCGGTAGAACCATTCGTAGTCAATACCGAAGACCTGCGGCTTGACTTTGCAGAAGTGCTCCCAGTAGGCACCGTAGCGTTGCTTGAGATAGGCCTTAAACAGCCGATTGATTTTGGCTTGGCTGTTCTCGGCAAGACACTCTTGAATGATGGCGGGCTTTGACGTGCCCCCGCCGTCGATGCCGAAGGTCTCGCAGAGGGCGCGCTTGGGCATGACCGCGAGCTGCTTTTCGGAGTCCAGGTTGGTGCTTTTGATGGCTTTGCGCTGTGCCTTGAAGTGATAGGAGCCGTCCCTTGCGTCCTGGCTGTAGGAGTAAATCCCACAGGCCTCGGGGACGTAGCTTGGCAGTTCTTGCCAACGCTTGTCGGACGTCACGACGTAGACGGTCTCGAACACGTCGAAGTAGTCGCTCAACTGGCCCTCGAGACGATCGAACGTGTCGAGGTCGGTCTTGATCTCGTAGGCGGCGCTGTGGCCGTTGACCTTACACATGTCCACGCGGCTGTTGCCGATGGGAAGCTCGAAGATGGAGATGTTCGCGGGGTTCAGCGGAAAGAGGACCCTATCGATGAAATTGGCCTTGATGGTGGCTTCGTTCGGGTAATAACCCATCACCAAGTCGTTGATGGTCCTTCGGGCCGCGTATTTGGAGTCGAGCGCGGGGGCGAAGTCGCCGAGGACGTCTTGGATGATGGAGATGAGCTTGGATTCGGAGAGAACAGTCGAGTATGAATCGTAGAGCCGCTTTGCAGTCTCCCTCAACTCTATGTCATCAAGTAGCATGGTCTCCATCGTTACCTCCGATGGGAATTTTACCATGATGGCCCAAAAACGCTTCTTAAGTTCGGTGTGTGTAACCCAGTGGGACGTATTTCTTCGGGCACTGCCGCCTTGCGGCTCCGATGCGCGGTTGACTTTTTGACGCCCGCCTAGGCTGCTCTTGATGAGTAACCAGGCGGGCATCTTGTTGTGCTTGCCGTACGAGCGGAAAGGCGGTTCTCGTGAAGGAGGGCTCGAATGGCGGGCAAGCGGACGAGGCGCAGCAGCAAGAGGCGGGCTCGGAAGACGCGCAGGAGCAAGGGGAAGTGACGGCCCTGGGCGGAGCCGGCGACGACTACCAGGCGATGCTTGCGAAGCGGGACGAGCGGATCGCGGAGTTTGAGGCACAGGTGGCCGATGCCTCCGCTTCCAAGGAGGCTGCCGAGGCGCTTCGCGGTGAGATCGAGGCGGTGAAGACCGCCGCTACGGACGAGCGCGTGGAGTACGAGCTGCGCCTCGTGGGCGCTCGCAGCGTAACGGCGGCCAAGGCTCTGCTCGCGGATCACGGCGGCGACGTGGTGGCGCTCAAGGTGTCGCGCCACGTGGGCGACGGCGTGGAGAGCGGGCCAACGCCGGCGGCCCGCGCCGTGCTGGCGGAGCTTAGCGGCGCGGGGATCGCATTCTGCGGGGTGGCGTGATGCCGGGGCGGCGCCGATGCGGCGGTCGCTTCTGCCGGACGCGATGAGCGTGCGGGTGCCGTTGGAGGACGGGTTCATACGGCTCGGCGCGGGTCGTAAGGCGCGTGCGTCCCATGTAATGGGGGAAACCGCAGCCAGCGATGCTTGGTGTGTGGCGGATATGCGAGGGGGTGGCAGGCGGAAAGGGAGCTTATTCACTTTCCCAAACCGCTCTGGTCATTTGAACGAGGCGCGATCTCTTTGAGCTTCTTGGGAGTCGGGGGCGCAGGTTCAGTGCGACAGAGCTGATACGTGCTCACGTTCCGCGCAAAGTTGCCGGATTGTCGATATGAGGAGAATGCCAGACGGGCTTATCGAGGAAAGCGGCCTGCTATACGTCGGCGTCACTCGCGCTCGAAAGGCGGCATATGCCTCCGCCTCGATGCAACGCAGGACAAAATCGGGAGACTGTCAGGCCACCTGTCCCTCTTGTCTAATGTCTATTCCGGGTATTGCGCCTGTGAGCTGGGCGGTGATGGATACGGAGAGCTGACTTCTGGTGCTACGAGACGTGTCTGCTATGGCCGTGAGAGCCGGTCAGTGTTCCATATCGGGTCCAAAAAGTAAGAAAAATGCGGCTGAAGGTACAGGTACCCGCAGCCGCTAAAAGCCCTAGGGCTTTTCACAATGATTGAAGTATGCCCGATTGAGGCGGACGGGGGAAGCGCTTGGAAAGCGCGGACCATCCATCAGAGGAGTTCGGATGAAGTTGATATTCATGGCGGCCGACGGGCCGACGGGAATCCAAGGCGCGCCATGCTTCTTATGTGCAGCAAAGCTAATGCTGCTAAAATACAAAGCGCTCATGTAGTTTAAACGCACGACGATAAGGAGCACCAGTGGGTAACCACTTCCGTACCTCCGGTGCGGGCGATGATGCCCCCAAGACGCAGGCAGGCGTCCAGGGCAGTCGTTTCGCCACTCCGGATTCAGAGGGCCAGCCTGTTGCTCAGGCCCCCGCTCAGCCGGTAGATCAGGCACAGCCGGCATCCGATCCCTTTGCCTACAATCCAACCAGCGATGTCGCGCTTTCCGGCACGGCGGGTTTTGAGCCCGTTCAGGCCGTGACCGCTCGCGTGGAGCAGCCTCAGGCTGGTGCCGCCACGCCGCAGCCTACCATGGCCGGCATTCCCGACCCCTTGGCCCCTGCGACGCCGGCTCCTCAGCCTGCGCAGTCCGGTCTCTTTGCCGCTATTCCCGACCCCACGCAGCCTGCTGCCCCGGTGGTCGAGAGCGATCAGGCCGCCGAGGTCGCAAGCCTCGATAACGCGCTCAACAACCCCGATTTTACGTCGGTGTTTGCGCCCATCGATCCGCAGGCCAGCCGCAAGAAGATGGCCAAGCAGGCCGGTGTCGAGCCCGTCATCCTTATGGAGCATGTCACCAAGATCTATCCGGCACAGCCCAACAAGCCTGCACTCGACGACATCAACATCTGTCTCTTATACACATCTCCGAGCCCACGAGACTAAGGCGAATCTC
>URWS01000026.1 GCA_900551605.1 uncultured Collinsella sp.
GAGATTCGCCTTAGTCTCGTGGGCTCGGAGATGTGTATAAGAGACAGATGCTGGGCAAACGCCGCATCGGCGCGGCGCGCGCGGTGCGTGTCGACCAGATAGGCAACGTCGCCCGAGACAAAGCAGTACATATCGGCGGGCAGACGCAGGTCGTAGCTGCCACCGGCCGCCGGCGCGATCTTGGCGGCAAGGAGCGGCGGCTGTTTTGCCGAGGCCTCGTCCTCCCCCACCGGCGACAACTCAACCGCTACCTCGTAGGAACGATGCGTCGTCGTTCCCCGCGACCAGGCGGGCTCAAAGGAAATGGTCCGGCCACGCAGCAAGTCCAGCATGTATACGATGTCATGCTCGGACAGCGGCAGTTGGCGCTCGGCGACAAAGCCGCTGCGTGCAAAATCGTACGACGCCGAACGCGAACTCGTGATGTCGCTCAGATACACAACCGTTGCCACAACAAGGTCGAGCAGGCGCACGGAAACCTCGTCGAAGGCCTCGGGCGCATGGAGAAATGTGAGCTTCTTGCCGTACGAGAACGTACCGCCGCGCACGTAGGCGGCGGCCATGCCGTCGATGTCCTTGACCACGTAGGACACCGAGCCGCAGCGGATGCGAAGCTCGAGCGCCCAGCTAAAGCGGTCGGCGAACAGCGGATTGTAGTACGGCACCAGCGAGGGCTCCAACACCGCCTTGGGGGCATCGGGGTCGACAGCGCCGGCGAGCTTGCGGCGCATGCCCGCCAACTCATCCATGCGCGCGTCCGAAAGATCGGAGAGCGCCTTCATGAGGCTCGGGCTCGTGGGGACGGGCGCCGGGAAGGGAAAGTTAGGGTTGACCGCCGGTGCGGCAGACGCAGGACGCGCGGCTTGCTTGGGCGCCGCCGTAAACGTGCGGACCGGCGTGCGCAGCCCCTCAACAGGCTCAATGCCGCTGGCGTCCAGGTACGCTAGCGCCGTGGCGATGGCGTGCTTGCACATGCCGGGGTAGCGATAGGCAGCGGGGCAATCGCAGTCGTAGTCGATCACCTCGTGCTCGTCCATGTCGAGCGCCACGTGCGTCTTGTACAGGTCACCGCGCGAGCCGCGCACTGAGCCCTCAACCGTCACGTTCTTGGAGAAGCGCGAGCCGCTGTCCTCGATCGACAGCACGGCGCCGTTGAGCATGAGCGAGCGGCCCTTCATAAAGGTGCCGCTCAGCGCCGCCTCTTTCCGGAGCGCCTGCACAAACGTCCCCTGCGCCATCACTTCCTCCAATCTCGCGCGGACCAGCAACGCCGTCCCTAGATAACCGTCACGCGGCCCTGGTTACCCACGATGGCCTTGGCCTCGGCCAGCAGCGGAATCGAGCGCGCGTTGACCTTGGCAGGCACCTCGGCGCGCAGCACGCGCCCGTCCACCTGCTCGATAAAGATCTCCACGCGGTCGCCGCCCGGGTTAGCGGTGAGCACCGTGGCCAGGCGCGCCATATTGCCCTGGCTAAAGCGGCTGTTGGGCACCATGACCTCAAACACCTTGGGCTTGTTGTTCTCCTCGTTGAGCTCAAGCGGCACGATCTCCTGCGCGATGATCTGGTCGCCGCGGTCCGAGCGCTCGAGCTTGCCCTTAATGCGCACAAAGGCGTCGGACAGCTGCGCGCCGGTCTCGGGATCGACCTCGCCGTACAGGTACCCCTCGGCCTCCTTGTAGGTCTTGGGGAACACGACGACGGTGGCCTCGCCTTCCATGTCCTCGAGCTGCACGATGCCCATGGGGTCGCCGTTTTTGGTCACGCGCTTGGACACGCTCGAGACCATGCCGGCCCACCACAGTGCCTTACCCTCGGGAATCTCCTGGTTGATGGTGCCGCCCGTAGGATTCTGAACTTCGTAGCCGGTGTCGATCTGCGAGAACGAAAAGTCGCGCGCTTTGCTGAGCGCATACTCAAACGGGCGCAGCGGGTGGTCCGAGACATAGATGCCCAGAACCTCCTTCTCCTGGCTCAGCTTGAGGTGGCGGTCCCATTCCTGGCCGTCCGGATCGGGCACGCTGACCTCGAAACCCGAGCCCTCAACATCACCAAACATGTCGAAGAACGAGGTCTGGCCGCTCGCGCGGTCCTTCTGGCGCTTTATCGCGGCGTCGATGATGTTCTCGGGGTTGTTCTTGTCCACAAAGTGCATCATCTGGCGGCGCGGATAGCCCGTGGAGTCGAAGGCACCTGCCTTGATCAGCGATTCGATCACGCGGCGGTTGGCCTGGCTCGAGTCCACGCGCTCAACAAAGTCGTGCAGCGTCTTAAACGGGCCGCCCGCCTCGCGCTCGGCGATAATCGCCTGCGCCACGCCGGTACCCACGCCGCGGATGCCGGCCAGGCCAAAGCGCACGCCCTCCTTGGTAGCCGTGAACTCGGTGCCGGACTCGTTGACATCTGGCGAAAGCACGGGGATGCCGTCATGACGGCACGCCGAGACGTAGTGCACGATCTTGTCGGTCTTGCCCGTGTAGGACGTCAGAACGGCCGCCATGTACTCGTGCGGATAGTGCGCCTTGAGCCACGCCGTCTGCATAACCAGAATGGCGTAGCCGGCGGAGTGCGACTTGTTGAAGGCGTAGGACGCGAACTCGAGAACATCGTCCCAAATCTTCTGGGCGACCTCGCGCGTGTAGTTGTTCTTGATGGCACCGTTCATCCAGTGGTCGTAGGTGGTCTCGTCCGAGCCATCCTCCCAGTGGAGCACCGTCGACGTGAGCAGCTTGATCTTTTTCTTAGCCACGGGCTTACGGATACGCGAGTCCGATTCGCCCTTGGAGAAGCCGCACATCTCGACGGAGATGAGCATAACCTGCTCCTGGTAGACCATGGTGCCGTAGGTTTCGCCCAGGATGTCGTCCAAGCGGTCGTCGTAGGAAACCGCCGGCTCCTTGCCGTTCATACGGTTGATGTAGGACGAGACCATGCCGGCGCCCAGCGGGCCCGGGCGGTACAGGGCGATCAATGCCACGACGTGCTTGTACTCGGTGGGCTTCATGTTCTTGATCGTGGCCGTCATGCCGGCAGACTCGACCTGGAAGACGCCGGCAGTGTGGCCGGAACCCATGAGCTTAAAGATCTCGGGGTCGTCAAAGGGAATCTCTTCCTCTTTGATGTCGATGCCGAAGTTCTTTTTGATGTTCGCCTTGGCTTTGGAGATAACCGTCAGCGTACGCAGGCCCAAGAAGTCCATCTTGAGCAGGCCCATGTCGGCGACGGTATGGCCCTCGTACTGGGTAATCTCGACGCCGCCCTTAGTGTCGAGTTTGGTGGGCACGTGCTCGTTGACGGGGTCGCGGCAGATCAGAACGGCGCACGCGTGCACGCCCTCGCCACGGGTGAGACCCTCGATCGAGAGTGCCGTGTCGATGATGCGGCGAGCGTCGTCGTCCTTTTTATATGCCTCGGCAAAATCGGGGTTAAACAGATCTTCTTTGCCGGGTTGTTTGTCGAGCACCTGCTTGAGCTTGACCTTGGGGTCGCTCGAGACCATCTTGGACAGGCGCTGGCCCATGTAGACCGGGTAGTCCAGGACGCGCGCGGCGTCGTTAATGGCCTGCTTGGCCTTAATGGTCGAGTAGGTGATGACGTGGGTGACCTTCTCGGGACCGTAGAGCTGGCGAACGTGCTCCACGACCTCGAGGCGCCGCTCATCGTCGAAGTCCATATCGATATCGGGCATCTCGGTACGCTGCGGGGACAGGAACCTCTCGAACATCAGGCCGTTCTCGAGCGGGTCGAACGCGGTGATGTTCATGGCGTAGGCGACGATAGCGCCGGCGGCCGAGCCACGGCCGGGGCCGACGCCGATGCCGTTGTCCTTGGCCCATTGCACGTACTCGGCAACGATCAAGAAGTAGGCGGCAAAGCCCTTGTCGCAGATGACCTTGTATTCGTACTCAAAGCGCTCTTTGATGTTGACGCCGCCGATCTCGCGCGTGGCCCAGTCGTCGCCATAGTGCTGGCGCAGGCCCTTCTCGCACTCGCGGCGGAACTGGCTCTCGTGCGTCTCGCCGGGATCGAGCAGCGGGAAGCGCGGCAGAATGATGGAGTCCCAGTCCAACTCCACGTAGCACTTATCGGCGATCTCGAGTGTGTTGTCGCAGGCCTCGGGGCAATACGGGAACATCGCCCGCATCTCCTCCTCGGTCTTCATGTAAAACTCCGAGCCGGTCATGCGCATGCGGTTGGGGTCGTCGACCTTGGCGTTCATGCCGATGCACATGATGACGTCCTGCACGGGCGCGTCCTCGCGGCGCAGGTAGTGAAAGTCGTTGGTCGCGATGACCTTGACGCCCACCTGTTTGGCGATGTCGATGAGCGTGCGGTCCATCTGCTCGTCGGTCAGACCGTTATCGGTGGTAATGCCGTGTTCCTGGATCTCGATATAAAAGTCGCCGGGATCGAAGGTGTCGCGGAAGGTCTCGGCCCACTTGATGGCGCCTTCCATGTCGCCGCGGTCGATGTATTTGGGGATGATGCCGGCGATGCAGGCGCTCGTGCAGATCATACCCTTGGCATGGCGGCGCAGGTTGTCGAGCGTCACGCGCGGCTTGTAGTAAAAGCCCTGCACGGCGGCCTCGGAGACCGTCTGCATCAGGTTGACGTAGCCCTCCTGGTCCTTGGCCAGAAGGATCATGTGGTAGAGCTCGGGCTTGTGGTCGCGGGCAAGGGTCTCGTCCGGCGTAAAGTAGACCTCGCACCCAAAGATGGGTTTGATGACCAGAGGCGGCTTGAGCTCGTCGATGTTGCCCTTCTCATCCCACATGGCCATATCCTTCACATACTGGGCATGCTCGCGCGGGCTGGACTCGGGATCGGGTTCCACCAGCTCGTCGCGGCGGTCCTTTTCCAAGAAGGACTTGTCGTGACTCCAGGTTTTGTACTCGGGCGTGTTGTGGTTAACGGCGTCGCAGGCCAGTGCCAGGTCGGGCACGCCATACATGTAGCCGTGGTCGGTAATGGCGACGGCGGGCATGCCCAGCTCTACGGCACGGTTGACCATATCCTGGATACGGGTTGCGCCGTCGAGCATGGAGAAAACAGTGTGATTGTGCAGATGGACAAATGCCATGTGATGAGCTCCGATGCGGGTTCGTGTTCTGACTGAACGATTTTACCGCACGGCACGGACAGCACCCGAACCTAGCCAAACCCACACGGGCAGTCTTTTTGGGACCTTCAAAAAGGGGAATGAGGGCATCCAGATATACCGAGTATTACTGGAACCCCGGCGATGCGCGGAATGATCTGTGACGAATAGTCATGTCCACCAAGAAGGCTCGACGCTTCGGATAGTTCGTCAATCGATATATCAATTCTTGGAGACCTGCATTCCTACCATTTTTAATGAAACAACAGCGGTAATTGCCATCGCGATTGCACCAATAATACCGAGCGCTATCTGAATGGGATATAACCCCAACACATGTCCAAATATGGAGAAAAACATTGCGGAAAAGAGAGCCCTTACCAGAGATGCGACGGAAAGGATCGTCGCGCGGAGATCGTCCGCTATCGCGTCTTGGATTAAGTTTTCCGAAGTGATGTACACCACTTCTGGGAGAAAACAAAGCACCATGCTAAGGCCAAACAAACACAGCGGATTTGAAGCGAACCACGGAAGAATCATGAAAAGGCCAGCCTCGATTAGCATTGAGCCGCGCATGGTATTTCTTTTCCCGAAACGCGATGAGAAAAAATCTGCTGCAATGTAGGCCGTCGCATTTACTGCATAGGATGCACCGAAAAAGATTCCTATTATGGAGACGGGAGCATCAAATGCGTCGAATACCAACTGATTCAAGTTGTAATAACTCCCATAGAATCCATCGAGCATGCTTGTGCCGATTAGAAGAAGCAACACCGCAAAAGCGGATTCTCCAATGCACCAGGTTTCGCGTCTGAAGACCTTGGCTACGTCAAACCTTTCCTCCCCAGAGTTTTTGGAATGGGTCGTTTCCATCCTCTCAATGGGATACAGAAGGAAAAGCTGCAGGAGATAGAAAACGGAGACGCATACGTAGAGGGCACTCCAAGATACTTGGGCAATGAATGATCCAAGTACGATTGCCACTCCCGTCGCGATTGATTGCGCGGCAAGCAGCCGAGCGTTGATGGTGAGGAAGCGCTCTCCTTGACCGGCATTTCGGGCAATTTCATATAAAAGTGCTTGTTCGGATCCCGATTGAAGGGAGTAGGCGAGTGCCTCAACAAGGGAAAGCGCGACGAGAAAGGGGCCTGAGAGCAACAGCATACCAGCCGTATGGAAGAAAAGCAGCAGCACGCCCACTTGAATCGAGAACTTCTTTCCAAAGAAATCGCCTATCAGCCCTGTTGGCAGCTCGAGGACGACCGTTGCAATGTTAAACAGGGCTTGATAAAGCGCAATTTCCGTGACAGACATTCCTTTCTCCGCAAGGAAAAGTAGAAACACTCCCCGATTTAAAACAAATCCCGCGAGAACGAAAAAGGCGGAATAGATGTGCAGTTGCGTAGCGGCATTCTTATTCATTTGACACTTCCATCAACTATTTTTGTCGGGCCGCTCGCTACCGACTCGAAGCCTGAAGAGCTCACAGTTGCTGTGAAGAGCGGTAAAGCTATTGCACAGGGTATCAATGGAATACATCCGAAGCGTTTTCGGCAGTATCATCGGCGAAGGCGGGATTAGCCTTTACGCGGCGCTCACCCTCGATGAATTTGACGATTTGATCAATCGTCTGGTTGGCGTGGCTCTTGAGCTTGCGCTCATAGAAGAAGAGGCCGAGCTTGCCGCGCGGGCCAGACGTGTTGCCACCCACACCCTGAAAATCCTCGGTATAGGTGAGCTCGCAGGCACCATCGCCAGCAGGTGCAGCCTCATAGCGCATGGTATTGATGCCCGCCGCATACTGAAAACGGACCTCATAGAGACACGGGTAGTCAAAGTGCTTGATCTTAACCTTGATCGCCGTGCCCTTGGCCTTGCCTTTTGCGGACTGGGCGCGCTTCTCGTACTTATAGCCGTTGAGCTTGTTGCGGCTGGGACGCTTGCCCGTGGCGTTCTCGATATCCTGCATGATGGACCCCGCCAGAGCGTCAAAAAGCTCCTCCGGCGTCACCTTAAGCGTTTTGGTGAGCTGCATGATGGCTCCTTATTCGTTTGAACCGTTCGAGCCATTGTACCGCCCCGGGCTCTCCCATGCGTTGCGGTGAAATACGGATTGGATGGGGCGCCCCGCGCCTCAAACAGTCCGTATTCCACCGCAACTTGCAAAGGGGTTGCGGCAAAGCGCTCCCTGTTCAGCCTGGGATTGGGGTGGGGGGAGCCAAACAGGGAGCGTTTTGCCGCAACGCGGGGCGACGCAACACTCAACTCGTGGCCTTTCGCCTTTTCACGGCTACAACAACGAGGCGGACGAGTAGAAACACCAGCAGAATCCTGCCCAGTAGTCGCCCGCAGTCTTCGATAAACAACTCATCGATGGCACCGCCCCTCTCAATCGTTGCGAGAATATTCGAGAGAGCCGATCCGCCCATCGCCCGGTCGACAGTTTTTCGTGGCAAGCTCGCGGCCGCGCCCGCAGCCAACGCCTCGGCACCCTCATCTCGCTCGCATACCGCAATAATGCGCTGGCGGTTCGAACCATAAGGATGGCAGGTAACCAACGTGAGTAGATCCTTGCCCTCCCGAACGGCAACCGCTTTGATATCGGAAGGCAAAATGATCCGAACCTCGGCAACGCGGTAAACATAACCGCCCCAAATGGTCCGCAGGTCCACTCGATCTCCAACTTGCACGTTCTCAATCTGCTTAAAGAACATGTTACGGTGTGCGGCAATGACGCAATTGGACGAGGGCTCCCCCAACGGGGCCGACGTTCCCGCCACCACCGCGGCTCCGTTCAGCATGTTCTGCTCGCTCGAGCCCAGGTATACCGGGGCTTCGCAGGCCATCGAATCTACCGTCAAAACGCCTACGGGCAAACCCGCAAGCCCCGTCTCGGCAAACGACTGGTCAGTCGCCCCAAACGTAAAGGGATCGTTTATGACAATCCCCTCGCCTTGGCGGATGCGCTCGTTGTAGGACTCCAACCAGGGCCGGGACGACGCGCCCTTGTCGGCCGACTCGAGTGCCTCCGCGCTCGTATCAGGCACAGATGATGCATCGTTGTCGCTCGCCACGTCGATTGCCTCCGAAGCCGTCCCCAGCTCCGAACTAGCGCGCAATCCGTAACTCAACTCAACAAAATCTGGCACAAGCAGGAGCAACGCGCCCACAAACAGGACAGTCCAACCAACGGCGGCAATAGTCAGCCGCCTCTTGGAAGAATGGTCTGCTCCAAAATGGGACGCCATGTTACCGTGCCCCCTCCTCGTCATGACCGGCGCGGTTCTTGCGTCTACGGTTCATCGCATAAACCGCGGCAAGTACCGCAATCGCAAGCAAAACGCCAATCAGCGCAGGCGGCACACCAATCTTGTCTCTCAAGGCGTTATAAGTCGAAAGCAAACCGGTGTCGCGGTCCTTCCTTTCGAGCCATTCCTTGGGAACATCGCAGCGTTCCGCATGAATCAAAAGACGATGCGAGTTGACGCCATACGGCGTGCACGTCACCAAGGTGACAAGGTCCTTGTCCTTTTGAATGGCAAGGCTCGAAGTATCGTCGGGCAGAACGACTTCGGTCGAAGTCACGCGATAGGCAAGGTCTTCATCCAAAACCTGAAGCACGAAGTAGTCACCAACGTGGAGCTTGTCGAGCTTGTCGAAAATAACGGCAGAGGGAAGTCCCGTATGCCCTGCAAGAACGGCATGCGTCGAAGGTCCACCAACCGGCAGCGACGAGTGGGGCTCATGTCCCACGCCGTGGTCCATGCCTTCGCCCGTAACACCGTGGTAGATGGGCAAATCGACACCAATCGAAGGGATGGTGATGGTTCCCATGGCGCCGTCGCCAGCCAGGTTGAGGCACGCCAGGTATTCCTCGTCCGACGTCTTTGGGGCATCAGGGTCAAACGGGTCGACAACATAGGCGGCACCCGAATACAGCCGATCGTTGTAGTCAATCGCCTGCTGGCGCCAAGCCGAAAGATCCTCGGGCGTCGCCTCTTGAACAACCTGACGCAGGTTGTTAGAGACCTTTGCTTGCTCAACCTTATTGAGATAGTCGCTCGCGACAGGATACAAAAGCAGACAAAGGCCCGTAAGCACCAAAAGCGCCGCCAATATGGGCGCAAGCCAACGACGCGCACCCTTGCGATATCCCGCATGGGAAGCAGCGGCATCATCACGATAAACTGCGGCAAAACAGGCGTCATCCCGCCCATCCATCCGAGCAAGAGAAAGGGAAGAAGCGTTATGCCCCCTCCCCTCTTTACTATGTAGCCCTTTGCGCGTCATGGCCTACAGAACGGTTAGACTAGTCGCGCTTGCGCGAACGGAAGACGACCACAGCGCCGCCAGCGATGAGCAGGATGCCGCCCGCCGTAAAGGCAACCGTACCCGCACCGCCGGTAGTGGGCAGCTGACCCTGCTTGGGGTCGGTCACGTCGGCGGTGTTGACGTCGAAGTTCTTCTCGGTCACGTTAGGGGTCGCCGGGGAGTCGCCCTTGTCGGACTCGTCGAGGGTGACGTCGAAGGCGTCGACCTTCTGATAGCCCGCCGGAACGCCGGTCTCAGTCACGGTGTAGGAGCCCTTATGGAGGCCGTTGACATGCACGTAGCCGTTGGCATCGGAGACGACCTTGCCATCGGTGTGCTTGTTGCCGGCGGCATCGATATAGGTGACGGAGCCGTCGGCATTGGTGATCGTGAACTCAGCGCCAGGCAGGGCGGTGCCGGTCGGGGTGACCTTCTTGAAGACGAAGCCGTAGGTCTGGACCTGCGGGTCGGCCGGCTCGGTGCTGACTTCCTTGTCCTCGTACGGGTTCGGGGTGAAGGTGCCGTAGGCCTTGTTGCCGACCTTGCCGGTCTCTACGTTGATCGAGACGACCTTGGACTTGTACTCGACACGGACCTTCTGACCGGCATGGCCCTTCAGGTAGTCCCACTTGAACTTGACGGTGAAGCCGCCGTCGTCGTTGTAGACAACCTCGTAGCTATCGGCCCCGACAGGGTTCTTGTAACCGTCACCGTCGTAGACCTGTCTCTTATACACATCTCCGAGCCCACGAGACTAAGGCGAATCT
>URWS01000027.1 GCA_900551605.1 uncultured Collinsella sp.
CGCCTTAGTCTCGTGGGCTCGGAGATGTGTATAAGAGACAGGGGATAATTCGCGGGTCGTGCATCATCTTAAACATGGGGCCGGTGGCCTCGTTTTGGGCCTGCAGGTCCTTGAGCATTTGGTCCGCGTTGGGCACCATGCTGCGGAACTTGTAGATCTTAAACAGGTAGAACGTGCCGTCTTTGCGCACGCGGCCCACGCGCCACTGCGAGTATAGGGGGCTGGCGCCCGGGCTCTTTATGCAAATGACCGCGCTCAGAATTACCCCGGGGACAAAGAGCAGCACCAGGGCTCCGCCGGCGGCGGCAATGTCCACCGTACGCTTAACAACGCGGTAGAGCCTGCGCCCGAGCTCGGGCTTCACGCCGGAGTTGGCACCGCGCAGCATCCGGTACGCTTCTTCGTTTGTAAGGTAATCCCCCGCAGCACCCGCTGCGGCAGGGATGGAATTCGCCGTGGCTGCGGTGCGCGTCTCTCGCGCGCCCTGCGCCACTGGCATTATCGTTGGCTCCAAGAGCCCCTCCCCCGATACTATTCAGCCTTCGGTCGCCCGCTTGCAAGCTTGCAGCTAGGCGATCTTTGTCCTGAGATTGCGCATGACGCGCTGCTCGTTTGAAAGCACCGCGAGGCCAACACGGGTAGTTACGCGTCGGCCGCACAGGTTGAGCTCCAAAAAGGCAGTGCTCTTGCGTCTGTTAATGGTTTTAATAAGGGCCTCGTGGCCCAGCAGAGGACCTGCCGTTACTACGACCTGGTCTCCATCCTTTAGAGCCTCGCTCATGGGCACAACGCGGTCTCCCCTATTGGTAAAGCTGCCAATGAGCTGGGTCTCTTCTTTTGCCAGCGGCACAAACTGACCGTCCTGGGATAGCACCCGGGCAAAGTCGTCCATGCGCAGTAAATACTCTTGCACGGTGCGGGGGTCTGCCGTATCGCAGATAAGATAACCGGGGAACAACGGCTTGGATGTGTTGACCCATTCGCCGTGTACCTTGATTTCGGTCTGATATTGGGGATAAAAGAGCTCTTGCATGGCACCAGCCGGCACCATGCGCTCGATGCGCTCGCGCATTACATCTTCGCGACCGTTAATGACCTGAATCACATACCACACGAGCACCACCCCCTTGCTGTCTTACGTGTGGCTCACGGGGTTTGGGTATGGCTTCGCCAGGGCGCTTGTGCGCGAAGGCGCTCCATATTCAAACCCTGAGCCCAGTCAGACAAGCACGTGGCTCTGCCCCACCGTGAACGGTATGTACAAATGCAGTTGCTAGAGACGCGGACGTGTATCGCAAAATGACCGCATCCCCAGCTGGCTGCGTGCGAACCAGTCAAGCGGGTACAAAACTGGACCGCACGCAAACAGCTGAAAAACTGCTACGCTTTGACATGCGCTCTACTAATTACTTGCATCTCGAAAGTAACTCAATGCAAATAAATAAAGTCGCATGACGTCATTATTGGAGCTCCTGGTGTTTCTAGCACCGCCGTTACGGCCGGATGCAGATCGACCCTGCGCTTTGTGGCTTGTTGAAGCCGTGAGCACAGTTGAACTCATGTAACGTTAGGTATCCTAGCACAAGCTGGAAGCAAAACTGATTTGGCTAATGACGGACAACATTTCGTTCATTTAGCGTGTTCAAGGGGGTTGTTTTGGGATGTTGTTCACATTGATGCAGGTTATTGGGATGCTAACGGTGATTAGGGGCGCTCTTGCAGCCCAAATGGAATGGCGATCTACACTGATAATCACGTTTGGCTAACAAACTATGTACAGACATGGGAAATAAATTGTGCAACTTTTTGTTGGTGTGGATTGGGTTTGTGTCGCGAGGTGCATTGGCATGAAAAAGGCCTTCGGAATTCCGAAGGCCTTTACATTCACGATGGTGGAGACGAGGGGAATCGAACCCCTGACCTCTTGACTGCCAGTCAAGCGCTCTCCCAGCTGAGCTACGCCCCCGTGACGAGGTAGTATTATAGGGGAAGATCTTCGGGGATGCAAGGGGGAATTTTGGATTGATTTTCCGCCTTACGGGTTTTCTGGGACAGTGGATAAAACCCTGATGCGATAGACCTTACTTGTAGAGGTAAGCGATGGCGGTACCGGTGTGGACTTGGATCGTGGCTGTTGACCTGACGACGTTGCTGATGCCTGTGTCGGCTAACAGGCCCAGGGGGGCGTGATCTAGCTCCCATTCTAGGCCGTGTTCGCTTACCTCGGTGTTGGGGGCAATGGCGATGATGGAAAACGTCTTACCTTCGGCGCCTTCGATGGTCCAAGATTCGCCTCCGTGCAGGATGCGGGCCGTGGTCTCGTCCTCGGCAATCCAGATAGGGGCATCCTCGTAGCCCGCGAGCAGCCCCAGTACGGAAAGCGCCATATCCGGACGGCCGCCCGTAGCGCAGGTCGCAACCACTTCGGCACCCGGCCAGCGACGGCGGACGGAATCGAGCGCCAGCGCCAGATCGGTATAGTCCTTGTACGGGTCATGGCGCTCAACTTCAAAGTCGGTGGCGGCATCGACTAGCGCGCGACCCGCGTCGCTCACCGTGTCGGCATCCCCCACATACACGTCGCAGCCCAGGCCGGCGCCCAGCAGCGCGTCGAGCCCGCGGTCCACGGCGACAACGCGGTCGCACTCCCCCGCTAACCTACGCAACAGATCCGCGCTTGCCACCACGGGCGAGCCGCAGACTACTAGTACTTTGCAAGCCACGGCCTTCGCCTATCCCTCAAACGAAAGCACACGGGCCAGATCCAGCTCCTCGTAGCTGTCGATAAAGATATCGCAATTGGCGCGCACGTCGTCGCGCTTCATGCGGCCGTGCGGGTCATGAATACCCACACGCTTAAAGCCAGCGACCCCAGAGCTCTTAAGGCCAAAGACCGCGTCCTCAAACACCCATGCGCGCTCAAACTTGTGCCCATGGCGCTCCTCCAGGCGGCGCAGCGCCAGCTCGTACACATCGGGGAACTGCTTGGAGCGTCCCGCCTCACCCGTCGTCGTAACAAATTCCATGTAAGCGTCGAGCCCGGCACCAGCGAGTGCAGACTTAACCAGCTCGGCCGGCGTGGACGTGGCCACGCACATGGCAATGCCCGCCGCCTTCGCCTGCTCCAAAAATGCCAGGAGCCCCTCGCGCGGCGGCACCTTGGAGTACCCATCGATCAAAATCTCGCCCAGCTCACGGTAGAGCTCCTCGCCATTCGCGCCAATACCCCACGTGTCGTGGTAGGCCTGGCACTCGTCCTCCAGCGACAGGTGCTCAAATTGGGCAAAGTCATCCACGGTCACGTCAACTCCGTGGCGGTGCAATAACTCGGGCTGCGCATAGGCCCAAACGGGAGTGCTATTTACCAGCGTGCCATCGCAATCGAAAATAAAAGCAACCTGGGGAGCGGCGGTATGGGACATAAACGAACCTTTCGATGTCAAAGGGTAAACAACCTGCTAAAAACGTTTTACCAAACGTCAGCCTGACAATTTTGAAACCCAAATTGGTAAAACTGTCAAGAGTTTTACCACGGCAATTCTGCCAGTGGTCTAAACATGTCGCTTACCGATTAAACGCCCCCGCAATTCCGCTTTCGTTCATAAAACTAACGTACAGGTGTTATCGTAGTTTTTGCCGAAAGTTCCACCGAGCACGCGAGGTGGAACGAATCACAGAAACTTCGCCGTCCCTTCGATTCGTGCAGCCTTGGACCTTTCGCATCTAGTCACCAAGGCAATACGCTGCCGCGTCATGATGGGATCAAACGTGAGCGATACAAAGCTAAAGCCAGCAACCAAAAAGCCCGCTACCCGTAAAGCCGCCCCGCACGCGCCGGAGCTCACCAAGGACGATGTCTATCTGTTTGGCATCGGTACGTGGGAGCGCAGCTGGGAAAAGATGGGCGCGCATCCCGACACGCAGCAGCGCACGCGCGGCTGGCGTTTTTGCGTTTGGGCGCCCGACGTTAAGAGCGTCCACGTTATCGGTGAATTCAACAATTGGGATGAACAAGCCAACCCGCTGGTGCCCGTGCATACGAGCGCCATTTGGGAAGGCTTTATTCCTGGCGCAGAGCAAGGTCAGCTCTATAAATACCTCATCGAGACCAACGAGGGCGAAAAGCTCTACAAGGCCGATCCGTATGCCTTTAAGGCCGAGTGCCCTCCGGGTACCGCCAGTGTGCTGTGGACCCTCGATGGCTACCAGTGGAACGACGCCGCGTGGCTCAAGCGCCGCGCCGGCCACAACCACATGTCGCAGCCGCTCAACATCTACGAGGTGCATATTGGCTCGTGGAAGCGCCACGGCGACGCACCGCAGGGCGAGCCGGACGAGTACGGCAACTACCCCGGCCCCATGGATCCCTTCCCCGCACAGCGCGGCGAGTTTTACACCTACGACGACCTATCAGTGGAGCTCGTGGACTACGTGCGCGACATGGGCTACACGCATATCGAGGTCATGCCGCTTATGGAGCATCCCTTCGACGGCTCCTGGGGCTACCAGACGACCGGCTACTTTGCCGCCACGTCGCGCTATGGCAACCCGCAGCAGCTCATGCACTTTATCGATGCGTGCCACGAAGCGGGCATCGGCGTGATTATGGACTGGGTGCCCGGCGGTTTTTGCGCCGACGCCCACGGCCTTGCCACCTTTAACGGCCACATGCTGTTTGAGCACGAGATTCACCCCAACTGGGGCACGCACAAGTTTGACTTCGCCCGCGGCGAGGTCCGCTCCTTCCTGGTCTCCAACGTGCTGTACTGGCTCGAGAACTTCCACGTGGACGGCATTCGCATGGACGGCGTGTCCAGCATGCTGTACCTCAACTTTGGCATCGACGATCCCGGCCAAAAGAAGTTCAACAAGTACGGAACCGAGGAGGACCTGGACGCCAGCGCGTTCATCCGCCAGGTCAACTGCGCCGTCGAGGCCCACTTCCCCGACGTGATGATGATGGCCGAGGAGTCCACCGCGTGGCCGCTCGTGACCTATCCACCGCAGGACGGCGGCCTGGGCTTCCACTACAAGTGGGACATGGGCTGGATGAACGATACCCTGCACTACATGCAGACCGATTTTCCGTGGCGCCCCGGCAACCACGGGCTGCTCACGTTCTCCATCATGTACGCCTTTACCGAGAACTTCATTTGCCCGCTGAGCCACGACGAGGTCGTGCACGGCAAGTGCTCGCTCATCGGTCGCATGCCGGGCGACTGGTGGCGCCAGTTTGCCGGCCTGCGCACGCTGGCTTTCTATCAGATGACGCACCCCGGTGCCAAGCTCAACTTTATGGGCAACGAGATCGGCCAGTTTATCGAGTGGCGCTACTACGAGTCCATCCAGTGGTTCCTGACCGAGGAGTACGAGACCCACCGTCATCATCAGTCGTTTATCAAGGCGCTCAACCACCTGTACACCGCCGAGCCCGCCCTGTACGAGCGCGGCTACACCGACGACGGCTTTACCTGGATCGACGCGGACAACTCCAAGCAGTCCATCGTGAGCTTTGTGCGTCAGGGCGAGGACGTCGATGACGACCTGGTGATCCTGATCAACTTTGACCCGGCGAGCTACGAGAGCTTCCGCGTGGGTGTGCCGCGCGAGGGCGACTGGGAGGTCATCTTCGACTCCGACCGTCCCGAGTTCGGTGGCAGCGGATACGCCGGCGAGGAGCCCTACACCTGCTCGAGCGAGCCCTATCCCTGGAACGGGCAGATGGACTCCATCGAGATGAAGGTGCCCGGCCTGGCAGGCGTGGTGCTTAAGCGCCGCGGTCCCAGCAGCTACAAGCCGCCCGTGGTCGAGAAGCCCAAGAAGGCGACGCGCAAGCGCACGTCCTCGGTGAAGCCCAAGGCCGCGGCTGCTAAGAAGGTTCCGGCCAAGGCAAAGGCCGCCAAGCCCGCTGCCAAGGCTTCGGCCAAGTCCACCACGACCAAGAAGGCAGCCACCAAAAAGGCTGCTCCCAAGGCCAAGGCAGCTGCTGTTAAGGCTCCTGCCAAGAAAGCGTAACAAAGGCGTTACCACTGTCATTACCCGCCCCGTGGGGGCGTAGGATACATGTCATAACCGTTCCGGGAGAAACATCCCCGGGGGAAAGGAACGTATGAATAAGATCTTCGACAACAAGCAGGAGTTTACCGAGCTCTATCGCGATGCCGTCATGAGCATCAGCGGCAAGAGCGTCGAGGCCGCCAGCGACCTGGACCGCTTTAACGCCCTGGCCAAGCTCGTGGCCGAGAAGGCCCGCACCGTTGCCACCAAAAGCGATGCCCGCGCCACCGCCGAGGGCAAGAAGCGCGTGTACTACTTCTCGATCGAGTTTTTGATTGGCCGCCTGCTCGACAACTACCTGCTCAACTTTGGCGTGCGCGACATGGTCGCCGAGGCGCTCGACGACATGGGCTTTGACCTGTCCGTCATCGAGAACCAGGAGCCCGATCCGGCGCTGGGCAACGGTGGCCTGGGCCGTCTGGCCGCATGCTTCCTGGATTCCATGGCAGCCGAGGGCATTGCCGGCTACGGCAACGGCATGCGCTACCGCTACGGCCTGTTTAAGCAGGAAATCGTTAACGGCAGCCAGGTCGAGGCCACCGACGAGTGGCTCACCCACGGCTATCCCTGGGAGGTCCGCCGTCAGGACAAGGCCGTGACCATTAAGTTCGGTGGTCACGTTGAAGGCTTTGAGGAGAACGGCCGCACGTTCTACCGCACGGTGGACACGCAGGACATCCTGGCCGTCCCTTATGACATCCCCGTCGTGGGCTATGCCGGCGAGACCGTCAACAAGCTGCGCGTCTGGGCCGCCGAGCCGGTCGAGGAGCACTTTGACCTGGAGGCCTTCAACCGCGGCGACTACGCCCTGGCCGATGCCGAGCGCGCCGAGGCCGAGGCCATCAGCGCCATCCTCTACCCCAACGACGCCGGCGAGCATGGTCGTCTGCTGCGCCTGAAGCAGGAATACCTGTTTGTCTCGGCCGGCATCTACAGCCTGCTCGACACCTTTGAGAAGGAGCACGGCGCTAACTGGGAGCTGCTGCCGCAGTTTGTGGCCATCCACACCAACGACACGCACCCCGCCATGTGCGGTCCTGAGCTCATGCGCATCCTCATCGACGAGAAGAAGCTCGAGTGGGATGACGCCTGGAACATCGTGACGCAGGTTGTGAGCTATACCAACCACACCATCCTGCCCGAGGCCCTGGAGAAGTGGCCCATCGGCACGTTCTCCAAGCTCCTCCCCCGTGTGTACCAGATCATCGACGAGATCAGCCGTCGTTGGCACGAGTCGTTCGACACCACGCAGGAGGGCTGGCAGGAGCGTCTGCGCCAGACCGCCATCCTGTGGGACGGCGAGATTCGCATGGCCAACCTGTCCGTGATTTGCAGCCACAGCGTCAACGGCGTGGCCAAGATTCACTCCGACATCATCAAGAACATCGTGCTCAAGGACTTCTATGCCCTGACGCCCGAGAAGTTCAACAACAAGACCAACGGCATCTCGCACCGTCGCTTCTTTGCCGAGGCCAACCCCACCTACGCCAAGCTCGTGACCGAGGCCATTGGCGACGGCTGGCTCAAGGACGCCTTTGAGCTGGAGAAGCTCAAGGAGTTCCAGAACGATACCGAGTTCCTTAAGGCCGTGGGTGCCTCCAAGCGCGCCAACAAGGAGCGTCTGGCCGCCTACGTTAAGGCCGAGACCGGTTTGGTCATCGACCCCAACACCGTCTTCGACGTTCAGGTTAAGCGCTTCCATGCCTACAAGCGCCAGCTCATGAACATCATGAAGGTGATGGACATCTACAACCGTCGCATCGCCGATCCCAACTTCCACGTGACGCCGACGACCTTCATCTTTAGCGGCAAGGCGGCCTCGAGCTACACCTTTGCCAAGGAGACCATCCGCCTCATTAACTCCGTGGCCGATGTCATCAACAACGACCCGCGCGTCAACGAGGTCATGAAGGTCTGCTTTATCCCCAACTTCCGCGTAAGCAACGCCCAGCTCATCTACCCCGCCGCCGAGATCTCGGAGCAGATTTCCACGGCCGGCAAGGAGGCCTCGGGCACGTCCAACATGAAGCTCATGATGAACGGCGCCATTACGCTGGGCACCCTCGACGGCGCCAACATCGAGATTGCCGACCTGGCCGGCCGCGAGAACGAGGCCATCTTTGGCCTGACCGCTCCCGAGGTCGAGCAGCTCTGGGCATCCAACAGCTACTTTGCGTGGGATACCCTCAATGGCGACCGCGAGCGTCTGGGCCGCGTGATGGACGAGCTCAAGGACAACACGTTTGCGGGTCTTTCGGGCAACTTCGAGAGCATCTACAACGAGCTCATGAACAACAACGACCCCGACCTGGTCATGGCCGATTTCCGCAGCTACGTGGATGCATGGGAGAAGCTCACGGGCAGCTACGGCGACCAGGAGACCTGGAACCGCAAGGCGCTGCTCAACACCGCCTCCTCCGGCTGGTTCTCGAGCGACCGCACCATTCGCGAGTACCGCGACGAGATCTGGCACGCGTAAAGGCGCGCGAGCTCCCTTATGCCAGCACGGCATTACTCGACGGGCGCGACGCTGCGCCGCGCCCGTCGCTAATGGGTTTAGAAACATCGATGACAGAAGGAGAAATCGATGAGTAAGAAAGAATGCATCGCGATGCTCCTCGCAGGAGGACAGGGCAGCCGATTGGGGGCACTCACCCAAAAGATCGCTAAGCCGGCGGTTAGCTTTGGTGGCAAGTTCCGCATTATCGACTTTTCGCTGTCCAACTGCTCCAACTCGGGCATCGACACGGTGGGCGTTCTGACGCAGTATCGTCCCTACCTGCTGCATGCCTATGTGGGCTCCGGCGAGGCCTGGGATCTGGACAGCCGTGACGGCGGCGTGTCGATCCTGCCGCCGTACGAGACGCAGACCGGCGGCGCCTGGTATGCGGGCACGGCTGACGCCATCACGCAGAACCTCGACTACATCAAGGCCAACGACCCCAAGTACGTCCTGATTCTTTCCGGCGACCATCTGTATCGCATGGATTACCGCAAAATGCTCAAGACGCACATCGAGAACAACGCCGACCTCACGGTGAGCGTTATGCCCGTGCCGTGGGAGGAGGCCAGCCGCTTTGGCATCCTGACCACCGACCCCGAGGACGGCCGCATCACCAAGTTCACCGAGAAACCCGATAAGCCCGATTCGAACCTCGCGTCCATGGGCATCTACATCTTCTCGGCCGACGTGCTGATCAACGCTCTTGAGGAAGACGCTCTGGACCAGCGTTCAAGCCACGACTTTGGCAAGGACATCATCCCCAAGCTGCTCGGCGAGGACAAGCGCCTGTATAGCTATGAGTTCCACGGCTTCTGGAAGGACGTCGGCACCATCGCCAGCTTCCACGAGACCTCGATGGACCTGCTGGGCAACAACCCCGAGTTCGACCTGTTCGACAAGCACTTCCCCATCATGTCCAACATCACCACGCGTCCGCCGCACTACATTGGTCCGGATGGTCGCTTGGACGACTGCCTGGTCTCCAACGGCTGCAAGATCTACGGCACCGCTCGCCACTCGATCCTTTCGACCGATGTCGTCATCGAGGAGCGCGCCGTGGTCGAGGATTCCGTGCTGCTGCCGGGTGCGCACGTTAAGAGCGGCGCGCACATCTGCCGCGCTATTTTGGGCGAGAACTCCACGGTCGAAGAGGGCGTGAAGCTCGGCTCTGTCGATACCACCAAGGATACGGCCGTCGTTGGAAATGACGTCGTTATCGGGAAGGGGGAATGATCCGATGATCAATCGCAAGGCCATCGGTTACATCACCGCTAACTACTCTTCGACCTACGGCAGTGTGCTGCTCAAGGACCGTCCTATCGCGTCCGTCCCGTTTTTGGGCCGCTACCGTCTGATCGACTTTCCGCTGTCCAACATGATGAATGCCTGTCTCTTATACACATCTGACGCTGCCGACGATCGCATAAGTGT
>URWS01000028.1 GCA_900551605.1 uncultured Collinsella sp.
AGATTCGCCTTAGTCTCGTGGGCTCGGAGATGTGTATAAGAGACAGGTACCGGCATGAACACCGAGATGGGTAAGATCGCCGGCGCCCTGGCCGAGGCCAAGGAAGAGCTCACGCCGCTGCAGGTGAAGCTTGCCGAGCTCAGCCGCATCCTCACTATCATGGTGATCGTCATCTGCGTCGTCATCTTTGGCGTCGACATCATCCGCCACGGCGTGGGCAACGTTCTCACCGACCCGACCGCGCTGCTCGATACCTTTATGGTCGCTGTCTCGCTTGCCGTCGCCGCCATCCCTGAGGGCCTGGTTGCCGTCGTGACTATCGTGCTTTCGCTCGGCGTGACCAAAATGGCCAAGCGCCAGGCGATTATCCGCAAGCTCTCTGCCGTCGAGACCCTTGGCTGCACGCAGACCATTTGCTCGGACAAGACCGGTACCCTTACCCAAAACAAGATGACTGTCGTCAAGCACGAGCTCGCTGCGCCTAAGGAGAAGTTCCTGGCCGGCATGGCGCTGTGCTCCGACGCCCAGTGGGACGAGGAGCTGGGCGAGGCCGTGGGTGAGCCGACTGAGTGCGCGCTCGTCAACGACGCCGGCAAGGCGGGGCTCACCGGCCTGACCGCCGAGCACCCGCGTGTGGGTGAGGCCCCGTTTGACTCGGGCCGCAAGATGATGTCCGTGGTCGTCGAGACCCTGGACGGCGAGTATGAGCAGTACACCAAGGGCGCGCCCGACGTGGTGATCGGCCTGTGCACCCATATCTACGACGGCGATAAGGTCGTCCCCCTGACCGAGGAGCGTCGCGCCGAGCTCGTGGCCGCCAACAAGGCCATGGCCGACGAGGCCCTGCGCGTACTGGCGCTGGCAAGCTGCACCTACACCGAGGTCCCGGCCGACTGCAGCCCCGCCGCGCTCGAGCACGACCTGGTATTCTGCGGCCTGTCCGGCATGATCGACCCGGTCCGTCCCGAGGTGGCCGACGCTATCCGCGAGGCGCACGACGCTGGCATCCGCACCGTCATGATCACGGGCGATCACATCGACACCGCCGTGGCCATCGCCAAGCAGCTTGGCATCGTCGCCGATCGCAGCCAGGCCATTACCGGTGCCGACCTCGACCGCATGAGCGACGAGGAGCTCGACGCGCACATCGAGGACTACGGCGTGTACGCCCGCGTCCAGCCCGAGCACAAGACGCGCATCGTCGAGGCCTGGAAGTCGCGCGACCAGATCGTCGCCATGACCGGCGACGGCGTCAACGACGCCCCGTCCATCAAGCGCGCCGACATCGGCGTCGGTATGGGCATCACCGGCACCGACGTCACCAAGAACGTTGCCGACATGGTGCTTGCCGACGACAACTTCGCCACCATCATCGGTGCCTGCGAAGAGGGCCGTCGCATCTACGACAACATCCGCAAGGTCATCCAGTTCCTGCTTTCGGCCAACCTTGCTGAGGTGTTCTCGGTGTTTATCGCCACGCTCATCGGCTTTACCATCTTCCAGCCGGTGCAGCTGCTGTGGGTGAACCTGGTCACCGACTGCTTCCCCGCGCTCGCGCTGGGCATGGAGGATGCCGAGGGTGACATCATGAAGCGCAAGCCGCGCAACGCCAAGGACGGTGTCTTTGCCGGTCATATGGGCCTGGACTGCGTGGTCCAGGGTCTGATCATCACCGTGCTGGTGCTGGCGAGCTTCTTTGTGGGCGTGTACTTTGACATGGGCTACATCCACATCGCCGATATGATCGCCGGCAATGCCGACGAGGAAGGCGTGATGATGGCGTTCATCACGCTCAACATGGTCGAGATTTTCCACTGCTTCAATATGCGCAGCCGTCGTGCGTCGCTGTTCACCATGAAGAAGCAGAACAAGTGGCTGTGGGCTTCTGCCGCGCTGGCACTGGTGCTGACGGTGATCGTGACCGTGCAGCCGACGCTTGCCGAGATGTTCTTCGGCCCTGTGACGCTTGAGCTCAAGGGCGTTCTTGCCGCGCTGGGTCTGGCCTTCCTGATCATCCCGCTGATGGAGATCTACAAGGCGATCATGCGCGCTGTGGAGAAAGAGTAACGTACCTGTCCGGGCCCGCCCCACGCTCTTTCTCCCTCACTGGTCCTCGCGCTTCGCGCTGCGGGATCGTTCGAGAGAAAGGGCTTCCGGGGCGGGCCCTGCGGTATCCTTGCTGGCTTTTCTCCCGCGCGGATGATAAAGGGCTGAGGGAAAGTTTGTGAGCTGGTCGGGCTTTGCCCGGCCAGCTCTTTTTGATTTAAAATACCTGCTCAGTTGTGATTTGTGGTGCTGGGAGGCGCTTGTGGGCAAGGCTAAGGCTAAGGCGAAGAAAAAGACGACGGGGGCGCGGGCTAAGCGTGATCGTCGTCGGAAGCTCGCGACCGAGGCTCCCGTATCTGCTGAGGAGCTGCTGGCAAGCGTGCCGGGGCTTGACGCGCTGCAGGACGTTCCGGCGTTTGATGACCTGCCAGTCGATGAAACCCAGCAGACTGCCTTTGATGATTTCTGCGCACATGCCGAGGAGCCCGAGCAGATGCGGCTGGGTGCCGTGGTGCGCTTGGATCGCGGGTTTCCGCTGGTGGCGACTGCCGACGACACCTTCCGCGCCGAGCATGCCGTGGGGTTTGCCAAGTCGCGCGGCGAGGACGAGGTCCTGTTGCCTGCCGTGGGCGACCGTGTGGCGGTGCGCCGCGCTCCCGGGCACGATATGGGCGTGATTGAGTGCGTGCTGCCGCGCCGTACGAGCTTTGAGCGTTGGCGCGGCCGTGCCCGTGGAGGGCGCCAGGTGCTCTGCTCCAACGTGGATAGCGTGCTAATCGTGCAGGCGCTCGGTGCCGGTGAGGTGCTGCTCGACCGCGTGGCGCGCTCGCTGGTGTTGGCGCTCGACTGCGATGCCGAACCGGTGGTGGTGCTCACCAAAGCTGATCGCTGCGATGCCGAGGAGCTCGAGCGCGATCTGGACCGCGTGCGCCGCCTGGTGGGTCCGGACGTGCGCGTGATCGTGACGTCCTCTGCCGAGGGGCGCGGCCTGGACGAGGTTCGTTCCTGCGTGCCTGCCGGGAGCTGCGCCATGATTCTGGGCGAGTCGGGTGCCGGCAAGTCGACGCTGCTCAATGCGCTGCTGGGCCACGATACGTTGGCGACTGGCGGTGTGCGCGAACGCGACGACCAGGGCCGTCACACTACCGTCGCGCGCGTGATGGTGGCACTGCCGGGCGACGCCGGCGTGATCGCCGATGCCCCGGGCCTGCGCAGCTTACCGCTCGTGGGTCACGAGCGGGGTCTGGCGCGCGCCTTCCCCGAGATTGTCGAGGCATCGCGCGCGTGCCGGTTTGGCGATTGCACGCATACCCATGAGCCGGGTTGTGCCGTTCGCGAGGCCGAGGACGCCGGGCAGATCGACAGCCTGCGTTTGGAAACGTTCCAAAACCTGGCGTCATCCATGCGCGTGAGTGCTCAAATGCTCGATCCCGATGTCCACCTGTAATTGATTTTTCCTATGACAGCCGTCTTCCAACTGTTCGGGAGACGGCTTTTTTGCTGCGAAAAAGCCTCGAAACATGCAGTTTGCTGACGTGCTGACCAAAACCTTGCCACGAGCTTGACGGGCTGGTTAGTTTTTGGTCAGCGATTGGTTTGACATCGAAAACCGAGATCGCGATTGCGCCGCTTTGCACTCTGACCACCCAGACAATGGTGGTACGGGCATTCGCCCGGCACTGCCATGAGAGGAGCGGCCGTGAACAAGAGCAAGCGCATCGCCATCAGTCTGGTCGCGGGCGTGCTCGCTGCGCTGCTCTGCATGGTTTACGGCTCGTCGATTCGCTCGCAAGCCGAACAGGTCCAGGCTGAGACCTTGGCCAAGTACGGTGGCGATCGCGCCGAGGTATGCGTCGCGGCGCGCGATATCGATGTGGGCGAGACCCTCGATGAGACCAATGTCATAACCCAGGAATGGCTGACGAGTCTGCTGCCGCGTGACGCGGCGACCGAGCTGCGCCAGGTGCGCGGCGACGTGACGACTTCGCGTATTCCCAAAAACGCCGTGATCTGCAATGTCTACACCAAGGCCGAGAGCCACAAGCTCGAGGTGCCTAAGGGCAAGGTCGCCGTTTCGGTGGCGGTCGATGCCGAGCACTCGGTCGGCGGTGCTACGGGCGTGGGCAGCTACGTGGATGTGTATGTGCAAAAAGACGGCGTAACCGATCGACTGTGCGGCGCGTACGTGATCGATACCAGTGAGGATTCCGGTGCCACGCGCGAGGGCAAGATCGAATGGGTGACGCTGGCGGCTGACCCCGAAGACGTCAAGGAACTGCTGGGAGCCTCGGGCAAGGGAACGGTCAGCTTGACGATTCCCGCCACGGCGCGCGGCAAAAAGAGCGGAGGCGACGAGTGATGAAGGCGATCTGGCTTGCGTGCTGCGCGTGCGGCGATTACGGGCTGTTGCAGCGGGAAGTCGAGGGCCGTGATACGGGTGCACAGGTGCTTCGCGTGGGTGACCTGGACGGGCTGGTTTCCATGGCGCGGGCGTTTCCGTCGCGCCGCGGAGCTGCCATCATCGCGGCGTCTCTGTTTGATACCGAAGATGTGCGCAAGACTGTTGCGCGCCTGACGGCCGAAGGCCGCGTGAGTCGCGTGGTCGTGTTGATAGAAGCACTCGATCCGTCGGATATCGAGGGGCTGTTTCGCGCAGGGGCGACCGAGGTCATCGCTGCGCACAGTATATGCGGCAACGGGCGAGCGGGCGAGGGAGCGGTTGATTCCGATCGGCGCATGACGATTGAGCCCGATGCTTTTGTTGATAGGGAACCCGGGGCGCCTCGCGCTACAAGAGGCCCGCGTGTTGATGATTATGGAAAAGCGGAAGCCGAGCATGGTCGGCGCCCCCGGAACCCCCTTGTATACGATGACGCTGGAGGACCGGCGCAGCATGCTGGCGACTCCCCGGCTGTAGATATGGGATACGTGCGCGGCGTGAATCTGGCGGATGAACTCGACGAAGTTGAGGGCTTTGCCGGGTGCGGCGAGTTGTCGCTGATGCAGCATGAGCAGATTGCGCAGAACGAGCCTGCCTCGCAGACCGAACAAGCCGCCATGCCGGCTTGGACGCAGCGTGTAGTTGCGGCGGGGGAGACGGGGACGCTGTCACCGACGCCCGCCCCGCCGCCTCCGATGCCGCCGGCAGACGCTGCCGCTTCGCCGCATCGAGCTCCGGTCATCTGCGCCATTTCGGGTTCGGGCGGTTGCGGCAAGTCGACGATCGTTGCCACCATGGCACACACATCGTCGCTGTTGGGCTTGCGTGCCGCCGTGCTCGACCTGGACCTGATGTTTGGAAACCTTTACGACTTGTTAGGCGTCGATGCTCCGCACGATATGGCGGCACTTATCGAGCCGTCGGCGGCGGGCACGCTCACCGAGCCGGATATCGTGGCCGCATCGATGCGCGTCGCCCCGGGCGTTACGCTCTGGGGTCCCGTCGCGGCGCCCGAGCAAGCTGAGCTCATGGCACGTCCGGTGGAGCTGCTGCTCGATGTCCTGCGTCGCGAATCCGACGTGGTCTTTATCGATACCTCGGTCTTTTGGGGCGATGCCGTGGCGGCTGCGGTGGCGGCGAGCGACCGTTGCCTGGTCGTTGGCGATGCGGCGGTGTCGTCCGCGACATCGGCGTCGCGCGTCATTGAACTGGCAAGTCGAGTAGGTGTGCCGCGCACGCGCATGAGCGCCGTGTTCAACCGGTTCGGTGCGCGCGGGGCAGACGAGGACGTCGCCATGCGCTTTGAGATTGCCTGTGCGTTGAGCTCCAAGATTCGTATCGCCGATGGCGGGCAGGATCTCGCCGCGCTCATGGCGTTTGGGCGCGCCGACGAGGCAGTGGGTCAGACGAGCGCTTTTGCGACCAGCGTGCGCGAGGCCACGCGCGAGATGCTCGTGGAACTGGGGTGCGCCGTCGGCCCTTGGAGCGATATAGTCGCCGACCGTGCAACGCGTACCGAACGCCCGCGTATCCGCCTTCCCTGGTCGCGCGAGGGTGATCAGCGATGAGCCTGCAAACGAGGATTAAGGCTGCCGGCGCTGCAGCGGCGGCAGCTCCTGTAGATGCGGGGCGTCGCCGCGCGGTGAAACGACGCACTAAGCGCGCCGTGATGGACCGCATGGGTTACGACGAAGTGGCGCGTATCAGCGCCTATATCGACCCGGTACTTGCCCGCTCGGAATTGCGTCCCGCGGTGGAGGCGGCGCTCAATGTTGAGGAGCCGACCGATCTCGCGACGCCCGAGCGCGAGACCATCATCGACGAGATTTTGGATGACGTGGTGGGCTTGGGGCCGTTGCAGCCGCTCATCGAGGACGACACCGTTACCGAGATCATGATCAACGGCTGCCGCTCGGCCTTCTTTGAACGCGGCGGCGTCTTGTACCCCATCGAGCATGCGTTTGAGGATGATGAGCAGATCCGTGTGCTTATCGACCGCATCATCTCGCCACTTGGCCGCCGTATCGACGAGCGCAGCCCCATCGTCAACGCCCGCCTCAAAACGGGCTATCGCGTCAACGCGGTGATTCCGCCTGTGGCGATTGACGGACCGATTCTCACCATCCGAAAGTTCTCGGACCGCATCTGCTCGCTGGACGAGCTTGTGGGGCTGGGGTCGCTGCCGCTTTGGTATGCGCAGCTGCTGTCATGCGCGGTGTCGCTGAGGCAGGACCTGGCGGTTGCGGGAGGCACGGGATCTGGTAAGACCACCCTGCTCAACGCGTTGTCATGCGAGATTTCCACCGGCGAGCGCATCGTGACGATCGAGGACTCTGCCGAGCTCAAGTTTGCGCATCATCCACACGTGGTGCGTCTAGAGGCGCGCGAGGCTTCAATTGAGGGCGAGGGCGCGGTGACGATCCGCGACCTGGTGACCAATGCCCTGCGCATGCGCCCCGACCGCATCGTGGTGGGTGAGGTGCGCGGTGCTGAGTGCTGCGACATGTTGCAGGCCATGAACACGGGCCACGACGGGTCGCTCACCACACTTCATGCGGGCTCAGAACAGGAGACCGTGGTGCGTCTGACGTTGCTTGCACGTTATGGCATCGATCTGCCGAGCGAGCTCATCGAGGAGCAGATTGCCATGGCGCTCGACGGCATCGTGATGTCCGAGCGCCACGCCGATGGCAGGCGCTTCGTCTCCTCGTATTCGGGGGTGCGTCGCGCCGCGTCGGGCGGCGTAGAGCTCGAGCGCTATGTGACTTTCGATGCCGCCGAGCGCACCTGGACGCTTGACCGCGAGCCGCCGTTTATCGCAGAAGGCCTGCGGTCGGGGACGCTCACACAAGAGGAGGTGGACGAATGGAGGTCGCTGTGCCCCTCGTCGTAGGGGGTTTGGCAGGGTTTTCTGTCGCGACGGCGTGCGGGGCGGAACCTCGTGTGCCGCAGGTGCCGCCGGCGGAGCTGGCGCGTCAGGCGCTCGAGACGGTGGCAGAGAAACTGCCGCGTGAGCTGGTGGAAAACGATCTGCTGAAAAAGATCGCCCGTTCGTGGGCATCGCTGGCTCCGGCGCATCGCCTTGGCCTCGTGATCGAAGATGCTTCGGGGCGTTTGGCGTTTCTGCTGCTCTCGAGCGGTGTCTGCTGCATTTTACTAACGATGGTGTCGTTATCGCCCCTCGGATTTGCCTTGGGACTTGTTGCTCCGATTGCCGTTGGCGCCGCTCGGGATGGCTTTGAGAGCCGGCGCGAGCAACACGATGCAGAAGAGGCCATGCCCGAGGCGTTTACCGCACTTTCCATGTCGCTTGCCTCGGGACATTCGCTGGCTCAGGGCATGCGCTTTGTGGGCGCTCATGCGCAAGAACCGGTGCATACCGAGTTTTTGCGGGTGGCGGCGGCGATCGATTGCGGCATCTCGGCGACCGACGCGCTCGATGACTTGCTCGTGCGCATCGACGCCCCCGGTCTTTCGCTTGTGACCTTGGCGCTTAAGGTGTCACAGCGCACCGGCGCTCCGCTTGCCGACTTACTGTCCGAGGCGTCGAGCATGGTGGGGGAGCGCATTGAGCTCAAGCGCCGCCTAGATGTTAAGACGTCGCAGGCCCGCATGTCTGCGCATATGGTCGCGGCGATGCCGACGGGCATGTGCGCGGTGTTGGCGCTGCTTTCGGCAGATTTTCGTCGCGGTCTTGCGACGCCTGCCGGCGCGGGCGCTGTGGTGCTGGGTCTTGCCCTCAACGCCGTTGCCCTGGTGGTT
Organism: uncultured Collinsella sp.; assembly: GCA_900551605.1. Lineage (GTDB taxonomy): Bacteria > Actinomycetota > Coriobacteriia > Coriobacteriales > Coriobacteriaceae > Collinsella. The sequence continues at coordinate 8,249 of URWS01000028.1, forward strand.
ATCAGGCGCATTATGCGGGTGGAGCTATGAGCGCCCCGGTTGCAGTTGCGGCTTGCCTGTGCGCTCTGAGTGTATTTGTCGCGACGGGTTTGGATCGGGCGGATGCACGCAAGATCGCAGAGGCCTGCAAGCGCGAGGCGGTGCTGGTCGCTGCCGCGGGTCGCTCGGTGGTCGATGCTCTGACCGCGCGAATGAAGGGCGCGGTTGGAGCGGGCGGCCCGGCGCGAGTGTCGCTCGGCGAAGTGTCCGAGATGATCGATGTTGTGCGCTTGGGTCTTTCGGCCGGTCTTTCGTTTGATGCGGCGCTTGAGATTTTCTGCGCCAACCGCCGGTCAGTGCTGGCTCTTCGACTTGAGCGGGCCTGCATGGCGTGGCAGGTGGGCGTGGGCACGCGTGAGGACGAGTTGTTGGCCGCCGCGCGCGACCTGGACGTGCGAGCGCTCGAGACCTTTGCCATCACGGTGGGACAGGCGCTCGCCCTGGGTGCCCCACTTGCCGAGACACTGGCCGCTCAAAGTCGCGAGATCCGTGCGGCTCATCGCGCCGCGGTCGAGCGCGAGATCGAGCGTGCGCCCGTCAAGCTGCTGATTCCCACCGGCACACTCATCTTGCCGGCGTTGCTTCTGTCCATATTGGGCCCGCTGTTGGGAGCAGGCGGGATGATGTAGGGAGGAATACATGAACACGATGACTGACGTTGCTGGCAAGGTCTGGAGCTGGGCTGTTTGCCAGTCAATTCGCGCTCGCCAGCATGCCGGGGAGCTACTGCAGGAGGAGAGTGCGCAGGGCACCACCGAATACGCCATCTTGGTCGGCGTGCTCGTGGTGATCGCCATCATTGCCATTGTCGCATTTAAGGGCAAGGTCCAAGATCTATGGAACGCTATCAGCGAGGGCATCAACAGCCTGTAGAGGGCGAGCGCCCCATCGGGGTGCTGCTGGTGTTTGCTTGCCTGACCGTGGCGATAGCGGCGGTGCTTTGGGGGCTTAACGCCGCGCGGCAGCAGCGTCCTGGGGCCGCCTTCGATTCGGGCTCAGATTCGGCGGTGGCGTCTCAAAAAGATGAGATGCGAGATGCGGACGATTCGGATGTCGCTGTCACGGCGCAAACCTTTCTGCGGACGCTCGACAAGCGGTCTGGCACTGCGACGGATTCACCTGAGGACAACGCGATTGCGGTCCGGCTTGCATGGTCCGAGGACCGACCGATGACCGAGGCAGCGGCGGATATGTTACGCGCCTACCGCGAGGTGCCAACGGCCCAGCTCGCCCTGAGCGGCTATCTCGATATTAAGGGCAACGTATGGGGCGCCATCGTGCGCGATGGGCGCGGCTGGGTCGATATGGTGACGGTTGCCGCGGATGCTGGCGATGCTTCGTGTCGTCTGCGCGCCGTGCGTCTGGTCCCGCAAACAATAAGCTCAAAGGAGGGATCGTGAAATGCATGGCATTCTGCGTGAGGAATCTGCCCAGGCGACGGTCGAATACGCCATCGTCACGGTGGCGCTGTTATCGATCGTGCTGGCGATTGTGGGACTTTGGCGTGCTGGCACCGATGGACGCTTGGCGGCGCTGGTTGAGCGGGCGGCATCCCATGGCGTTGCCTCGACGTCGGTTATCGACGCCGCTGCGGGCGCTAAGGACATCGCGTTGTATTGATATCGCGCGCGAGGACCGGGCGCAGTCTACGGTCTGTCTCTTATACACATCTGACGCTGCCGACGATCGCATAAGTG
>URWS01000029.1 GCA_900551605.1 uncultured Collinsella sp.
CTACTCGACCACGGCGTGGTCTACCCCACCAAGCCGCGCCATGACGTCGCCGGCACCAAACGCGAGCTCGCCCGCCTCGTCAAAAAGGACGGTGTCAACACCGTCGTCATCGGCAACGGCACCGCCAGCCGCGAGACCGAGGAAGTCGTCTCGGAGTTCATTGCCGAGCAGGCGCCTGGGCTGCGATACACCATTGTTAACGAGGCCGGCGCGTCGGTGTACTCCGCCTCCGAGCTCGCGAGCCAGGAGTATCCCGACCTGGACGTCACCGTGCGCGGCGCCATGAGCCTGGGCCGCCGCCTGCAGGACCCACTGGCAGAGCTCGTCAAGATTCCGCCCCAGTCCATCGGCGTGGGCCAGTACCAGCACGACCTTGACCAGGCCGAGCTCTCGCGCACCCTGGGCCACGTGGTGGAGGACGTCGTCAACCGCGTGGGTGTCGACGTGAACACCGCGAGCGCGAGCCTGCTGGGATACGTATCGGGCATTACGCCGAGCGTGGCCAAGAACATCGTGGCCTACCGCGAGGAAAACGGTGCCTTTACCGATCGCCGCCAGCTTAAGAAGGTCCCCAAACTGGGGCCCAAGGCATATCTCAACGCCGCGGGCTTCCTGCGCATCAGCGGTGGCAAGAACCCGCTCGACGCGACGAGCGTCCACCCCGAAAGCTACGAGGTGGCCACGTCCGTCCTGGAGCGCGCAGGCGTTAAAGCCAGCGAGCTCAGCCGTGGCGGCGTGCCCGACATTGAGCGCCGTCTGGGCAGCATCTCGGCGCTGGCAAGCGACCTGGACTGCGGCACCCTCACGCTCATCGACATCGTCAACGAGCTCAAGAAGCCCGGCCGCGACCCGCGCGACGACGCGCCCGAGGTGGTCTTTAGCCGCTCGGCACTTTCCATCGATGACCTGGAGCCCGGCATGGAGCTCAAGGGCACGGTGCGCAACGTTGTGGACTTTGGCGCCTTCGTCGACGTGGGCGTGCACCAGGACGGCCTCGTACACATCTCCAAGCTGGCCAACCGCTTCGTCAAGCACCCGAGCGACGTGGTACGCGTCGGCGACACGGTAAAGGTGTGGGTGGAAAAGGTCGATCGCGACCGCAAGAAGATCTCGCTCACCATGGTGCAGGGGAAGTAAACCACCTAAAGCAAGGCCCCCCCTCTCGCGATGTGCAAAATCGCGAGTATTCTGCAATTTCTGCCGCTCCGAACGCCCCTCAGAGGCAATAAAGTCAAAAACAGCCCCCGTTTTAGCGACATTAGAGCCAAAACGGGGGTTGTTCCGTGCTTTATCTAGCTGGTAAAGACCTTTACCTTGCTGAATACTCTCAATTTTGCACGTCGCAGGCGGGGGCACCTTTGTCCACGGCAAGATATGGAAGCCAATCGCCAACCTACCGACAAGTTCGTGTCGGCAGCCCCGGCCTTTCCTTTGCCTAGCGCGACCCTCGCGAAGCGCGTGAGCGATAGGGAAAGGAAAGGCCGGGGCGAACAACCCTCGGCGCAGCCAGTGTTCGCGTTACGGCAGGATATGGAAGCCGAGCGAGGCGATATCCTTGGCAAAGCCGCGGACGGTGTCGAGCGAGACCTCGTACGGGTCGCGACCGATGTTCTTGCGCTTGGCCAGGATGCTGTTGGGCACCGTGATGATCTGGCAACCGCAGGCCTCGGCCTGGTAAATGTTGATAAGCTCACGCGTGGACGCCCACAGGACCTCGCAGTTGGGCTTAGCGGCGGCCTTCTTGACCGACTCCGTCACAAACGGAATGGGGTCGACGCCGGTGTCGGCGATACGGCCGGCAAAGAGCGAGATGATGGACGGCGTCTCGGCGTCAACGGCCTCGACCATCTCGTCGACCTGCTCGGGCGTAAAGATAGTGGTGACGTTGACCTTGATGCCATCGGCCGAAAGCTTGCGGACCAGCTCGGCGGTGGACTCGCCCTTGGTGGTCACGCACGGAATCTTGACGTAGACGTTGTCGGCCCAGGTAGCGATCTCGCGGGCCTCGACCTCCATGGTCTCGACGTCATCGGCAAAGACCTCAAACGAGACGGACACATCGGTGATGTGAGCCAGAACCTCCTTGGCAAACGCGCGGTAATCCGTCACGCCACCCTTCTTCATAAGGGACGGGTTGGTCGTGAAACCCTGAACGTTGCCGTTCTCGTACATGTCGAGCATGCCCTCGAGGTTTGCACCGTCAGCGAACACCTTGATTGCCATCTGCCTGATTCCTTTCGTTAGCATACGGCCGATAAACTGCTAAACACTTTACCTATGTTTATCAAGGCGTGAACTGCGGGTTTTTATCTTCTCGGCGAACGGTATAAACACCTCAGTGTTTGGATTGATAAATCGATTGAGCATGCAAAAGCAAAGAGTCGCAGTTTGAGCAAACGTCAGAACGCGGGATTCATTAGATGAGGCCGAAATGCTGCATCGCTGTGACGGTGCCGTCGTGTGCGACATCGTCGGTCACGTAGCCGGCGACCGCCTTGACCTCGGGCATGGCGTTGCCCATGGCGACAGCCGTCTCGACCGCAGCGAGCATGCCCAGGTCGTTACCCGAATCGCCGAAGCCAAAGGTGCGCGCGTTGCCGGTGCGACCCAGGTATTCCAGCGCTCGCGCCACGCCCACGCCCTTGTCGATGCCCTTGGGGCTCAGCTCGCGATTCTGACCACCGGTGTTGCACAGCTCAAACTCGCGATCGATAAAGCCATCATCGTTGGCTACGCGAGCCAGGTCGCTCGCGACGATGCCTACCTTGCCCACGCGCAGACGGCCGTCGACGCGCATTTCCTCGGTGCTGTGCACCACAGAAGTGCCGATCAGAGACGACTGCTCAACGCCCGCGGGTTCCAGGGCAAAAGTAGCCACGTTGGTCTCGAAAAAGGCTTCAATCCCTGCCGCGACCATACGGCGAGCGAGCTCCGCAACAATGTCTTCGTCAAAGCAGTCCTCATGCACCACGCGGCCCTCGACCTCGAGCGTGGCGCCTGCCATGGCAACGATGCCCGCGGGGTCGAGCGCACGCAAGCTGTCCGCGATGAGCCACAGGGGACGACCCGTGCAGATAAATGCCTTGTGCCCTGCATCGCGCAGTGCACGGAACGCCTCAACCACCGTCTGCGAGGGACGAACCGCCGAAAAGTCCTTATCGGTCATGTTGTCGGGATCGAACGACGTCAGCGTGCCGTCCACGTCAAAAAAGAGCACGGCGGAATCGGGGCACGCATCAATCATATGGGTTCCTTTCGAGGATAAGGGCAAACGAAGCATCCATCATATAATGGAGCGACGCAACCAGAGAGGTCACCCATGGAATTTTACGCAAGCTGCCCCGAGGGCTTTGAGTCCGCACTCGCCGATGAGCTTAAACGCCTCGGACTTTCGCATGTCCGCCGCCTGAAAGGCCGCGCTACATTTGAGGGCGAGCTCGAAGAAGGCTACCGCGCCTGTCTGTGGTCGCGCCTGGCGAGCCGCGTGTTCGTGGTACTCGGGCGCTTTGAGGCGCAGGATGCCGACGAGCTGTACGATAGCGTTTACGACATCGCCTGGGAGAACATCGTCCGCCCCGGCGCCAGCATCGCCATCACAGCCCGCGGCGTGACCGAGCAGCTGCGCAACACGCGCTTCTCGGCCCTGCGCGCCAAGGACGCGCTGTGCGACCGTCTGGCCGAGACCACGGGCCGTCGCGCCGATGTCGATGCCGCCGACCCCGACGTTCACCTGCTGCTTTCGCTGCGCCAGCGTCGCGCGAGCATCAGCCTGGACCTTTCGGGCGACCCGCTGTTCAAACGCCTGCCGCCCGCAGCGACCCGCGCCGGCGAGGGTGCGCACGTGCTGCGCCCCGACTACGCCGCCCTGGTGCTGGCGCAGGTCGGCTGGACCGCGCTGTGCGAGCGCGAGCTGACGGCCGATGATTACGAAAACGAAGCCCTGCCCACGCTGGTCGACGCCTCGTGCGCCGGCGGCGGCCTGCTGCTGGAGGCCGTGAATATTCTGACCGACCGCGCCCCGGGCGCCGCACGCGAGCACTGGGGCTTTGAGGGCTGGCAGTTGCACGACGCCGCTCTGTGGGAGCAGTTGCTTGCCGAGGCACGCGAGCGCGAGGCGGCAGCACGCGAGCGCCAGGCACGCATCGTGGCCGTAGACATCGACCCCGCCGCCCGCAAGACCGCTGAGCGCATGGTCAAGTGTGCCGGCTACAAGCGCTTTGTCGATTTTTGCGCTGCCAAATCTGCCACCGTACTGGACCACGCGGGCGCCGTCGCCGGTGCTGCCGTGGTCGCGGATACGACCGAGACGCCGCTGTCGCTTATGCACGACGCCATGACGCTGGTCGGTGAGCTGCGCCGCGCGCCCGAGCTTACCGCGGCGCCGGTCGCCGCGCTCACCCGCGACGGATTGCTGGCCCGCGCGCTCCACGCCGAGCCCGAGCGCTCGATCGCCGTCATGCCCAATAACGAGGAGGCGACCGTCGAAGTCTGGCCTTCGCTCGACCAAGCTGCCGCGGCGTTTGAAGCTTCGACCAGTGCGGATGCCGAGGCCGAGGTCACGGATGCCGACGAAGTCAACGACAACGCCGCCGGCACCCCTATGCCCGAGCCTGCCGCCATGCTCGACCTGGGCGACGGCAAGCCGCTGCCCGTGCTCATCCCCGAGTCGGAGCAGTTCGCCAACCGCCTGCGCAAGAACGCCCGTCTGCGTCGCAAGTGGGCCAAGCGCGAGGGCGTTACCTGCTACCGCGTCTACGATGCCGACCTGCCCGATTACTCCGCCGCCATCGATCTGTACGAGGGCTGCCCGCAGACGCCGGGCCGCTGGCTCGTCATCGCCGAATACGCCGCGCCCAAGACTATCGACCCCGCGCTTGCCCAGGCCCGCATGCTCGACATTCTGGCCATCGCGCCGCGCATCCTGGATGTTCCGGCCGAGCACGTGCATGCCAAGGCCCGCATGCGTTCGCGCGGCGGCTCGCAGTACGGCAAGCAGGGCGCCGGCAAGAGCGGATCGGGAGAACGCGCCAATATCGCACGCCGCCGCCTGCCGCTCATCGAAGAGGGCGGCCTTACCTTTGCCGTCAACTTTGACGACTATCTGGATGTGGGCATCTTCCTGGATCACCGCGTCACCCGCAACCTGGTGCGCGAACATGCCAAGCAGGCGCGCCGCTTCCTCAACCTGTTCGCCTACACCGGCACTGCCACCTGCTACGCAGCCGATGGCGGCGTCGAGGAGACCGTGACGGTCGATCTTTCCAACACCTACCTGGACTGGGCCGAGCGCAATATGCGTCAGAACGGCTTTGTGGGGCCGCAGCATCACTTTGTGCGCGACGACGTGCTCGCCTGGATTCGTGACCAGCGCCAGACGCGCAACCGCTGGGACCTGATCTTTGTCGACCCGCCCACGTTCTCGAACTCGTCCAAGATGGGCCGTCGCACCTGGGATGTCCAGCGCGACCATGTCGAGCTTTTGGCCGGCGTATCGCGCCTGCTCGCACAGGGTGGACATGCCATCTTTAGCTGCAACCTGCGTGGCTTCCGTCCCGAGACGCGCAAGCTCGCGCGCGCGGGCGTGGTGCTGGAGGACATTACGGCGCAGACCATCCCCGAGGATTTCGCGCGCAACCAGAAGGCGCATCATTGCTATATCGTGCGCCGCCTGCCCATCGAGGACGCCATGGCCGAGGTCGGCTTTAGCGCCGAGGAAATTGCCGAGCGAACCGAGGAGCTGCGTAACCCCGAGGCCCGCAAGCCTCGTGCAACGGCGCCCGCGCACGCGCAGGCCGGCGACCGAGGGCCGCACGGCAACGGCAAACCCTCCCCCGCCGGCAAGCCCAAAAAGAAGAAGTTCTACGCCAGCAAGCCCAAGGGCAAATAAACAAAGTTGCGGTGGAATAGTTCCTAAAATGCCTGGTAAAGGCACAAACAGGAACTATTTCACCGCAACTCGTATTGGGATGGTGGCCGGCGATCTAGCCTTGGGTGACCAATCGGTAACCGATACCCACATGCGTCTGGATATAGCGCGGGTGCGCGGGGTCGGACTCGATCTTCTTGCGCAGCGTGCCCATAAAGACACGCAGGCTCGCCAGGTCGCTCTTAGTTGCCGTGCCCCAAATCTCGTGCAAGATAGACTGGTGCGTGAGCACCTTGTCGGCGTTGTGCGCCAGCAGGCACAGAAGCTTGTACTCGATCGGCGTCAGATGCAGCTCCTCGCCATCCATCGTGGCGATGCCGGCGTCAAAGTCGATATGCAGCTCGCCGGTATCGAACGAGCCCTCGGAGGTAACACCGCCTGTCTGTGCATACGAAAGACGCCTGAGCGTCGTGCGAATGCGCGCGAGCAACTCCTCGACCGAAAACGGCTTGGTCAGGTAATCGTCGGCGCCGGCATCGAGTGCGCGAATCTTGTCCGCATCCTCACTGCGCGCCGAGACCACGATGATCGGCATGCCCGACCATGCGCGCACCGACTCCACCACCTTGACGCCGTCCATATCGGGCAGACCAAGATCGAGCAGCACAATGCTCGGTGCCTGCGATGAGGCAGCGGCAATGGCGGCATGGGCGGTCTCCACGGCCATATGACGCAAGCCGTGCGCCTCGAGCGCGGCAACAATAAGATTGCGAACGGCGGGGTCGTCCTCAACGACCAAGATGAGCGGTTTTACGGCAGAGTTCGGCACAGCGCTACTCCTTATCAAACGAAACGTCGGCGACGGGAAGCTCAATCGTAAAGACCGAGCCGTGCGGGTCCGCCGCGGCAACCTCTATGCTACCGCCATGCGCCAGCGCAATGGAGCGGCAGAGCGAAAGACCCAGACCCACGCTGCGATGGCTGTCGGCAAGACCGTGGTTGGCGGTGTAGAACGACTCAAAGATCCGCTGGCGGTCCTCGGGCGCAATGCCCGGGCCGTCATCGGCCACCGAGCACGCCACGCGTCCATCGTCGACGCTTATCGAAATCATGATATGCGAGCCTGCGGGCGTATAGGTGATGGCGTTGTTCACCAGATTGACCACCAGCTGCACCATCAGACGCGCATCGACGTTGACGAGCGCCGGCTCGTCGCACGGCACCACCTTAAGATCGTGCTCGCGCACGGCCGGACTTACGTGGCGCAGCGCCTCCTCGACGATATCGTCCATGAGCTCGAGCGTAGTCGACAGATGCATGCCGCCGCCCTCGAGCTTGGTGATGGCGAGCAGGTTCTCGACAGTGGCGTTGAGCCACAGTGCATCCGAGCGAATGGATAGAAGCAGGCCGCGGCGCGTCTGGGCATCGAGCACCGCGGTGCCGGTTGAACCCTGGTCGAGCAGGACATCGGCATTGCCCGAAATACTGGTGAGCGGCGTGCGCAGGTCGTGCGAGATGGAACGTAGCAGGTTGGCGCGCAGCTGTTCGTTTTTGGCGAGTACCGCCGCTTCTTCGCGGGCCTCCATGGCGCGGGCGCGATCGAGCGCCAGCTCGCCTTCGCTCACGATGGCATCGGCAAGTGTCCGCTCCTCATGCGTCAGCACGTCGGGCTCGGCAACGATAGCCAGCACGCCCACCACCGAGGCGGGGTCGCCCGAGCGCACGAAGCCGTCGCCCGTGCGAACCGTCAGGTAGATGCCATAGAACGCCGATCCGCCAAACGTGGCGTCAAGCGGCGTTCCCACGTAGGCGGACGCCGAGAGCCGCGGCGGCATCTGCGGCGCCAGCTCGTGCACCGGCGCGGCATCGCCCACGGCTGTGTACGTCGCACGCGGCAGCAGGTCATCGCCCTCGGCGTCGGCGCTGTACCACACGACCGGACAGCCCGAAAGACGCGCCAGCTGCGTAGCCATGGCATGAACGATCTGATGCTGATCGGCGCACCGCTGCAGCATGCGGTTGGTCTCGAGCACCATATGCGTGCGGCGGTCGCTGGCGGCAGCCTGTGCCAAGGCGCGGCGCAGGGCCAACGCAATCGAGCTCGACACAAGCGAGACCACGAACATGATGAAGAACATGCCGGGATAGCCGCGGTCGATAAGCGACAGCGAGTAGCGCGGGTCGACAAACAAGAAGTTGTAGAGCGCCACGGCGGCAGCCGAGCTCAGCAAGCAATACAGGCGACTCCAAGTAAAGAATGCGCACAGCTGAACGGCGAACACATAGACGATCATGATGCTCGGCGCGAGACCCGGATGGTCGAGCAGCGCGCCCACAATCGTCGCCGCGACCAGCAGTCCCACCGATACGCAGGCGTCATACAGAGGAGTGCGGCGCGTCAGCGTTGTGCGCCGCCACCAAAAACTATCGGCAATATCGCCGTCCGTACGAACGTCCATCAGCGTCCCGCCCCTCTCTCAAAAACAAAAACCACCACAAAGGGGACAGGCACCCTTGTGGTGGTTTCCCCTTGTGGTGGTTCCAAGTGTAAAGCCTTTGCAACCTGCGGTCGTTAGACAAACAGCACGTGCGCGAGCAGTGCGCACACGCACGCCGCGACAAGCACCGTCACCACGATCGAAATCACGCGATCGGCCATGTCCATGTTGGCACGATTCGTAAAGAACCGATCTTCGGCGGCATCGGCGCGTGCCTCACGCACCATCTCGGCAGCAAGATCGCAACCGTCAAGCACCTTTGCATCCATGGTTTCCTCCCAGGACTCAATCCCCATCAATACAAGCCCGCCCGTTCGCAGACAAACCTCGAGCGTCGACTACGGGCGCTCGTTGGGGGCCAGGCGCTGCATCTTGTTCACGGCTTTGAACTTGGTGAACAGCGGCACGTACTCAAAGCTCACGTTGGAGTTCTCCAGGCCGTACCAACGCGCAGGCGTGCCGGCGGCGCGACGGATGATGTACTTGAGCGTGATGGCCGTACGCTCGCTGGGCTCCACATCGCTTTCGGGCGCCAGAAGCTTACGGATCAGGACGAACTTGAACGTGCCGATGTTACCCGGATCCTTGTAGACCGAGTAGTCATGCGTCTGCGGCGGCAACTCGCCGGTGGCAGCCAGGTCCTGAACAACCTGACGCAGGTAGGCATTGACGCGCTGGTTGATCTTGTAGCCCAGGTACAGATGCACGCGGAACACGTAGTCGGTGCCGAACGTCTCGACCGAATAGGCAAAGGTGTGCGGTTCGTCCATGGTCTCGACATTCACAAACCACCAGGCGCGGGCGCGCTTGGGATGCTTGTCCAAGATCGAATAGACGATATCGCGGTCGATGTAGTCGGTATGGGTGTCCTTGGTCAGGTACACGACGTTGTCGCTCATGCGCTCGTAACGGTCGTCGTCGCGCAGGCGCTTGAGCTGCGGCAGGTAGCTGCGCAGCGGCAGCAGCGTAAACTGGCGCTGCTCGACCGCCGTGCCGTTGTACCAGCACACCATAATGCCCATGATGAGCATGGCCATAAGGATGGTGAAGTAGCCGCCGTGGAAGAACTTGGTGAGCGAACTCACGAAGAAGAAGCCTTCGAGCAAAAGGAAGAAGGCCGCGAAGATCCACGGAGCAACCTTGAGTTTGCGCTCCTCGTGCAGGTAGAAGAAGAGCAGCATCGTGGTGCACATCATAGTCAGCGTAATGGCAAGGCCGTAGGCGGCTTCCATATGCGCCGAGTTCTGGAACAGCAGCACCACGATGACGCAGCCCACGAGCATGACGTTGTTGACCATGGGAATATAAAGCTGGCCTTTGGTCTCAGCAGGGTAGAAAACCTGCATGTGCGGCATAAGGTCCAGGCGGCTGGCCTCGGACACCAGCGAGAATGCGCCGGTGATGAGCGCCTGCGAGGCAATGATGGCCGCGACGGTGGAAAGGCCGACGGCAAAGGGACGCAGGCCCGGGGTGAGCATCTGGTAGAAGGCTGTCTCTTATACACATCTGACGCTGCCGACGATCGCATAAGTGTAGA
>URWS01000030.1 GCA_900551605.1 uncultured Collinsella sp.
ACACTTATGCGATCGTCGGCAGCGTCAGATGTGTATAAGAGACAGCAGTACGTTGATGGCCTTGATCAGCGGGGTGATGGACTCACCGGCGGTGTAGGTAGCATCGGCAAAGGCGACAAGCTCACGCAGCGAGATACCGTAATCGTTCTCAAGGATCTCGTAATTGTCGTAGCGTAGGTTGTTGCGCAACACCGTGGCGATGCAGGCGGGCTCACCGGCCGCAGCACCCATCCACAGCAGGTCGTGGTTGCCCCACTGGATGTCGAGCGAATGGTAGGTGAGCAGACGGTCCATAATCTTGGCCGCGCCGCCGCCGCGGTCGAAGATATCGCCCACCAGGTGCAGGTGGTCGACGGCCAGGCGCTTGATGAGTGAGGCGAGCGACTCGATAAAGTCGTCGGCGCTGGCGGTCTCCAGGATGGACTCCACGATGCGCTCGTGATAGCGCACGCGATAGTTGTTCTCGTCCGGGTGCGTGTGCAACAACTCGTCGATGATGTAGGCGTAATCGCGCGGGATGGCCTTACGCACCTTGGAGCGCGTGTAGCGGCTCGAAAGCGAGCGTGCGACCATGATGAGCTGGTCAAGCATCGTCTTGTACCAGGTTGGCGAGTCCTCGCGCTGGCTGCGGACCAGCTCGATCTTCTCGCGCGGGTAGTAGATGAGCGTGCACAGCTCGCCCTTTTCGTCAAAGGAGAGCGTGTCGCCAAAAATCTCGTCGACATGCTCGCGCACGACGCCCGAGCAGTTGTTGAGGATGTGCATAAAGGCTTCGTACTCGCCATGCACGTCGCTCATAAAATGCTCGGTGCCCTTGGGCAGGTTGAGGATGGCCGAGAGGTTGATAATTTCGGTAAACGCGGATTGTTCGGTGGGGAACTGTCTCGACAGCAGGCGCAGATACTTGAAGTCTTGCGGGTTGCGATCGAATGCGACCATGAAACACCTTCCGATGGAGCTGGTAAAACTGATAAACAGCGTCAAACGTTTATCAGTATGCGCCGCTTTTGTTTCGATTTTGCGCCAGCGGCCGAATTGTCGGCTGAACGGTTTGGTAAATCGATTTAGTTGAGGTAGATATGGCGGTTGAGTGGAGACGACAGAGGGTGTTTTCTCAGATATTTATGCATGGGGTCGGTGGAGATGATGGTGGTAAAGATGTTCGCTATTTTTGGTTCGATTTGGTAAATAGTGGACATATGTACCGTATGTAGGCTCACTGTGCGATAATTTGTGCAGCAATGAGTAAGGAGCCTCATATGAGTGATTTTGTCCTGACCTGTGAATCTGCCGCCGACCGAACTCGGGAGTTCTTTGCGTCGCGCAATATCCCTGTCGTGTGTTTTCATTACGAGATCGACGATGTTGTCCATACGGACGATCTGTATCAGTCGATTACGCCGGACGAGTTTTTTGCCCAGATTGCCGCGGGCGCCATGCCCAAGACGTCTCAGGTGAGCGTGGGTGAGTACGAGGAGTTTTGGGAGCCGTTTGTTGCCGAGGGTAAAGACGTGCTGCACCTGACGTTGTCGTCGGGCATTTCGGGCACGTATGGATCGGCCTGCGTTGCGGCGCAGATGCTCGCGGATCGCTATCCCCGGGGCGGCAAGGTGCGCGTCGTCGATTCGCTGGCGGCGTCTTCGGGCTTTGGCCTGTTGCTGGAATATGCCGCCGACGTGCGCGATAGCGGGGCTTCACTCGACGAGACGGCTGTCTGGATCGAGGAGCACAAACTCAACCTGCACCACTGGTTCTTCTCGACCGATCTGTCGAGCTACCTGCGCGGCGGTCGCATTTCGGCCGCGAGCGCGATCATCGGCACGGCGCTTAAGATTTGCCCGCTTATGACGGTCGATTGCGAAGGTAAGCTGTCGCCACGTGAGAAGATTCGCACTAAGAAGCGCGCGATTTCCGAGATGGCTAAGACCATGTTGGCACACGTGCAGGACGGTGCGGATTATTCGGGTAAGTGCGTCATGTCGCACTCGGCGTGCCGCGAGGATGCCGAGGCAGTTGCGGCGCTGATAGAGGAACAGATTCCGCAGCTTAAAGGCAAGATTGAGATCAATAACATCGGTACTCTGATTGGCTCGCATACCGGACCTGGTACGGTGGCGCTCTTCTTTATGGGCGACAAGCGCGTGGATTAACTTGGCTCATCACGTCGCTGCGTGATTGCTCAAACGAAAACGGCCCGCCTCACGTTTGTGGGGCGGGCCTTGCTGTTGCGGCTAACGTTTCTTTCCGCGGAAGAAGAAGCCGTGCAGTGATGGCTTAAGGCCGCGGTTGGCGCGATGCTCCTCGACGCGCTCGTGGATCGAAGCGACGCGCTCGATGACTTCGTCGGGAATCGGCACGTCGGGATTCATGTTCTCGACCTGGCTGACCTCGGCGGCGGCGACCTGGTCGATAATGGGCACATCGTCGCGCGAAATAACGGGTGTGGCGTCTTCCTTCATCTTGCGATAACGCTGCATCATGTCGGTCTGTAGCTGCTGGGCCGAAGGCGGCGTCCAGATGATGGCGTTGGCGCCGGCGGCGATGGTCTCGCGAATGCTCTCGGGCGTCTTGCCGCCCGGCGCGATGAGCGGCAGGTTGGGATAGTGCTCGCGCAGCTCGCGCAGGACCTGCGGCGTGTTCTTGCCGGCTGCGATGTTGAGGATCTTGGCGCCGGCGCGCACCTTTGCGTGAGCATCGTCGTCGCAACGAACGACCGTGGCGATGACGGGGATATCGGCGATGTTGGTGATGTGCTCTACCATCTCGGCAGTAGCGGGGGAGTTGACCACGCAGCCCGCCGCGCCCTGCATCTCGGAGACGGCTGCCATCTGCACGGAGCGCTTACCGGTCGTAGTTCCGCCGCCCACGCCTACAAAGACCGGGCACTCGGCGACGGTCAGCAGCGCTTGTGTAATGGCGGGCTGCGGCGTGAAAGGGTAGACCGCAAAGACGGCATCGGCGTTGGAGTTGCGGATAACCGCGACATCGGTGGTGTAAATGAGTGACTTGATACGGCGGCCAAAGAGCGTGAAGCCGCTGGCCTCCTCGATCTCGTCGGGCATGCGGAGGGCCGCCTTGCGCAGGCGTCCGTCGATGGGCAGGGGCTCCATAGGGAGCAGGCCGTTGGGCGTGACGGCTACCTGGGGCTCGGTGAACTCGTCTGCGAGCTCGACCTCGGAGAAATCGACCGAGGCTACGATGTCCTCGTGAACCTCGGCGGGCACATCGATGGGAGCTTGGTCGTTTGCCGCGGCAGGCGTGTCGAAGGAGCTGGTGCCGACGAAGGCGTCGACGCGCTCATTTAGATCGTTGAGGGTATCCATGGAGGCTCGATTCTATGCGATGGTGGCCGGCGCGATGCAGCCGGAATTGCGAATGCTAAATCGTTTGACGAGTTGATTTTTCCCCGCCGCGCCATCCGTTAGACCGAAGGGCCGGTGAACGTGAAGGAGCTGTGGTGGCGGGTATCGAGGTGCTATCTTGAAAGTCCCGTTAAAAAGAGAGGTGACGCGGTATAGAATTGACAGCAATGTTTGGCTCGATTGGCCTGTGTGTGGGCGCAATCGTTGCCGCCGCGGTCATCTACTTTGTGGTCACGGCCATTAAGGGCAAAAGGGCCGAACGCAAAGAGCGCGCGATGCTTAAACAGCATCGCGACCAGCAGGGCAAACGCGCACAGAGATAGCTTGTTGAGTTTTGGATCCGTGCGCTAGCTGCGTTTTCGGATCAGGGCAATGTAGAAGCCCTCAAAGTCGCGGCTAGGCGGAATGGTCAGCGTGCCGGGCATACCGTTGGCGACGGACGAGACGTGGCCGGCGGCGATGGCCTCGGTGAGAGCGTTGCTCTCGATATGCGGCTCCTCGCCGGCATCCTGGGCGCGACGCGCTTCGCTTTCGCTCGGCGTGCCGTCGAGGGGGATAAGCTCGCAGTCCATGTGCTTGTCGAGGGCCTCTTGCAGGGCGTCCTCGTTTTCCTGCGGTAAGATCGAACAAGTCGAATAGACGAGCGTGCCGCCCGGTTTGAGGGCACCCATGGCGCGGTCCAGAAGCGCGCGCTGCGAGCGGGCGCACTTGACGAGCAGCTGCTCGGTCAGGCCGCGCAGGCTTTTCTCGTTGCCGCTGATGACGGTGCCCGTGCCGGTGCAGGGGGCGTCGAGCAGAATACGGTCAAAGCGGAAGAACTCGTCGAGCTCGCGTGCGTCGATGCGCATGACGGGCACGTTTTTGGCACCCTGGCGGCCCAAGTTGGCCTCGAGCTTTTCGGCGCGGGGAATGCTCATCTCGCAGGCGGTGAGGTGTGCCTGGCCCTGCGTGAGGGCGGCGATCTGCGTCGTCTTGCCGCCAGGGGCTGCGCACATGTCCAGGATGTCCTCGCCGGCCTGAGCGCCCAACACCAAAGGCGGCATCATGGATGACAGGCTCTGCAGGTAGATCTTGCCGTCACGGTAGATGTCGAGGTCCCACAGATCGGAAACTTGGGCCTCGGGCAGGATGAACGCGTCCGGGTACCAGGCGACGGGATTGTGGGCGATGCCGGCGGCATCGAGCGCCGCAGTGATGTCCTCGGCGGTCGCCTTGAGCGTGTTGGCGCGCAGCGTGACCGGGCGCGTGGCTGCGGCGCCAAAGCCCTCGATCATGAGCTCGGCATCGGCGGGAGTATAGGCGCCGGCAACCGTGTCGACCATAAAGCGCGGCAGGCCGGCGGCGGAGTGTTGGGCGGCAAGCTGGTCGGAAAGCTCGGTAGCGGCAAACTGCCTGAGCTTGAGCTCGGCCTTGACCTGCTTTTTCTGCTTACGACGACGCGGCTTAGACATCCGTCTTTCCTTCCATCAAAATGATTTTTCTGGGCGCCTTGGCGTTTGCCTAGTACTGGCTCTCGTGCTTGCTGAAGAAGTCGAAGCGCGGGGGCAGCGGCTTCACGCGGTGCTCGCCGGGCTTCTCGCCCAGGCTCTCCACAAACTCGTCCGTGGAGGCAAAGATGTTATCCCAGCTAAAGAACGCGACCGGGTCGACGTCGAAGTACTCGCAGATGAGCTCGCAGCCGGCCGGCACAATACCGTGCATGAGCACGGTCGCCACGCGCAGCTCGGTAAAGGCGTCGACCAGGGCCTGCGTCATGGCGGCGTTGGCTGGCTCGCCCTCGAGCTTGTTGGCGGCCTTGGAGGCGTCGCTCCAGCGCTTGTTGGCGGCGCGCAGGTAGTCGTCGCACACGACAAGCGCGCGGTGCGTCTCGAACTTGTACATGGCCTGCTCAAAGGCGAGAGCTGCCTGCTCGGCAGCCTCGACCACGGCGGCAGAGGCGGCACCGGCGGGGATGCAGCCGTTGCGGTAGGGGCTCTCGTCGCCTTCCTTGACGGCGACGCCGTAGAAGCAGCTGCGGGCCAGACGGTTGAACACGCCAGTCAGCAGCGCACTCTCCTTAAGGGCCGGGTCGATAACGCGCTTGTCGTCGCAGGCGCGCACCTCGTTGCCGTCCTTGTCCTTGCCGGTCACACGCGTGTCGTATGCCTTAGGGCTAAAGCTCACTGGCTTTTCGGACAGGCCGAGCGACAGCCAATGCGCGCGCATCTGCTCGCAGGTGTAGTGGTTGAGCAGGTCGTCTGCCGGCGGGGGAGGCGTCTGCGAGGACGAGCTCGCCTTTTTGCCCATGTAGAGCAGGTGATAGCAGGCGCTGACGGTGCTCTGCGTAAGGTCCCAACCCAGGGCCTCCCACATGGCGGTCTGCGCGATGCAGTAGAAGTAGATGTTGTCCTGGCCGATGAACTGGTAGATCTGCGCGTCGTCAGAGCACCACCAGTCGCGCCAGTCGAGCGAGCTGTGCTGGTAGGTGGGTGCGGGCACCTGCGTGGAGTCGGCAGCGGGCTCGCCCATGAGGGCGGCATCCTGGGCGGCGACGCCCTCGGTCACGCCGGCGGCCTTGGCATCGCGCGCGAGCACGGTACGCGTATAGCTGATGGGCGCCCACAGGCTCTCGGGCCAGCACCAGCAGGTGACGTCGGAGACGCCATCGACCTCGGGCACCGGAACGCCCCAGTCGATGTTGCCGGTGATGCGGAAGGGCACGAGCGCCTTGCCGCTGCGGAAGCGCACGCCACCGTTGGCGAGCACTGCGTGGGCATCGTCGCGCTCCTTCCAGCTGGGGAAGGTGACGGTAAAGCTGCTCTTGTTGCCCTCGGGCTCCAGCACGGTGTGCTCAGGAAGCTGATCCTCGACGGCATCGAAGGCCTCGCGGAACTTGTTCTGGATGTAGAGCTGGGCCGGCAGCAGCCACTCCTCCATAGTCTTGGAGACCACGGAGCGAACCTGCGGGTTCTGGGCGAGCTTGGCGGTATAGGTCTTCATAAAGTCGAGGTAGGCTGGCAGGTCGAAGTAGAGGTTGTCTACCGGGCGCAGCTCGGGTACCTCGCCAGTGAGCTGGCTCTTGGGCGCGATGAGCTCCTCGGGCTCAAACTGGTGACCCAGATCGCACTCGTCGGCATAAGCCTTCTCGGACTTGCAGCCCTGGATGGGGCAGCGGCCGATCACCTGGCGGCCGTTGAGGAACGTACCGGCCTTGGCGTCGTAGAACTGCAACGTGGAGCGCTTTGAGATGGTGCCCTGCTCGTGCAGGCGCTTGATAATCTCGGCGGTCACCTCGTTGTGAATCTGCGCAGCCGGCTCAAGGCCCGAGCCGCCGTAGATGTCGCAGCTGATGTTGTAGTTGTTGAGGGTCGCGGCCTGGCGGGAGTGATTGGACTCGACATACTCGCTAATGGACTTGTCGTAGCCCTCGTTCTCCTTGAGCTTGCGGTAGCTCTCCATGATGGGCGAGCCATAGCAGTCGGTGCCCGAGGTGAAGATGACGTTCTCGCGGCCCAGGCGGTCGCGCAGGAAGCGGGCGAAGAAGTCGGCAGGGACAAAGACGCCGCCAACGTGGCCAAAGTGAAGGCCCTTGTTGCCGTAGGGCTCGCCGGCGGTAACGATGGCGCGGCGAGGCCAGCTGGGACGGTCGTTCATGGAGTATTTGGATGCCATGGGACTCCTTCGCATATGGTGAGGGCGCGGCCGGGCGCGGGGCTCGGCGGCGCGGTGGTCAATTCGTGCATATCGTTCGACATTATCGCACATGCGGGCGGGTGCGTGGCAGGGGCGCTATCCTAAGATGCTATGAATGAGATTTCCAACATACATGCGTTTGAGGACGAGGATTTTCTGCACGCTTGCTTCGTGTGGGGGATGGTCGTAGTCGGCGTGTTTGCCGTGTGCCTGGTGCCGGTGTTTATGCTGCTGGGCGGGCCTGCAGACTTGGATGCGGCTGACGCGGGCGGCTGGATGGCTGTCGTGGGCTGGATAGTCGGCTTGGCTGCGATCTCAATGGCGTCGTTCGCCGTGCACGAGCTGGTGCACGGCGTGTTTTTTAAGCTGCTGGCGCCTGCGGGCGCGAAGGTGACCTTTGGGGCGAATCGCGAGACGGCGATGATCTATGCCTGCGCCGAGGGGATTGTGTATTCGCGCCGGCGGTATATGGCGATTTGCCTGGCGCCGACGGTTGTTGTGACGACAACGCTTGCCCTGGGGTTTGCGTTTTCGGGCTATTCGCTGCTGTGCTATCTGGCTGCCGGCTTGCATTTGTCGGGCTGTGTAGGCGACTGGTATTACGTGCGGACCATTTTGCGCGACCGTCGCATTGCCGCCTGCGAGGACACATCCTTTGGCGTGCGCTTTTTCGCAAGGTAGTCTTTTTGGGATGATTTTTCTGGGACGGGGATTAAAAAATCATTGCGGGGGAGGAGATGTCGATGAAGTCGTTGTTGCTGCATGCGTGCTGTGCACCATGCTCGCTTGAGCCGGTTCGCCTGCTGCGCGAGGAGGGGTTTGAGCCCACGATTTGCTGGACCAACCCCAATATTCAACCGCGCGATGAATGGCAGCGCCGCTTGGACGAGCTGCGCCGGTGGTGTGCCGATGGCGATATCGAGCTCATCGAGGCAGGGGAGGACCGCGATCGCTGGGAGACCGGCGTGGCACCGCTGGGTGCCGATCGGCCTCGTCGCTGTCGCGCGTGCTATGCCCTGCGCTTGGCCGAGGCGTGCCGCGTGGCCCAGGAGCGCGGGTTTGAGTTTGTGGGCACGACGCTCGCCGTCTCGCCGTACCAGCTGTTCGATACCTGCAATGACGTGCTTGAGCACTTGGCGGCGGCACATGGGCTCACCCCGGTGATTCGCGATTTTCGCCCGTATTATCCCGAGGCGACACGCCGTTCGCGCGAGCTTGGCATGTATCGGCAGAACTACTGTGGTTGCCGCTTCTCGGCTGTCGAGGCGGCCATGGACCGCGCCCGCATCCGCGACGAGCGCAAAGCCGCCAAAAAGTAGTTCACTTGGGACGTCAGCCTGCTAGGATGTAGAGCGGACTTTAGCTATATAAGGAGAATCCGACGTGTCTATGCGTACCGATGATTTTGACTATAACCTGCCCGAAGAGCTCATCGCCCAGGCGCCTGCCGAGCCGCGCGACTCCTGCCGCCTGCTGGTGGTTGATCGCAAAGGCTCCGAGACAGGAACGCCGCTAGAGCATGGCGGCACCGTTGAGCACCGCATCTTCCGTGACATCATCGACTATATCGAGCCGGGCGACGTGCTCGTCATCAACCAGACGCGCGTGATGCCGGCTCGTCTGATTGGCCGCAAGACGGGCTCGGGCGGCGTGGTCGAGACGCTGCTGCTCAAGCGCCGCGAGGATGTTGACCCGCTGGGTCACGTCTGGGAGTGCCTGGTCAAGCCGGGCAAGCGCCTGAAGCCCGGTGCTCAGATTGAGTATCGTGCGGGCGGCGCCCATGCGCCCGAGGGGGCTCCCGTAGTGCTGACGGCCGAGGTCGTCGACTTTGTCACCGATAGCCGCGGTGGCCGTCTGGTGCGTTTTGAGCCGGCTGGTTGCAATGCCGCCGGCGAGCCATGCACGCTCGACGAGGCCATCCATGCTGCCGGCCACGTGCCGCTGCCGCCTTACATTACCGATTACGAGGGCGATCCCGAGAAGTACCAGACCGTCTACGCCATGAAGGAGGAGCACTCGGCTGCCGCTCCTACGGCGGGTCTGCATTTTACTCCTGAGCTCATGGACGCTATCGAGGCCAAGGGTGCCAAGTTTGCCGCCGTCGAGCTCGAGGTGGGCATCGATACCTTCCGCTTGGTGGAGGAGGACGACCCTACGCAGCACGTCATGCACACCGAGCGCTACCACGTGTCGCAGGAGGTTGTCGACGCCGTGCATAAGGCCAAGGCCGAGGGCCATCGTGTGATCGCCGTCGGCACTACCGCGGTGCGCTCGCTCGAGAGCGCGTTTGACGCTGAGGCACCGGTGTCCGATCCGGCCGTGACGGCGCGCTATTTTGAGGGCCGCGAGGACGGGGCCGATACGCTTGGCCGCGGTGACATCGTGGTGCGCGAGAACGCGACGACGCAGCTCTACCTCATGCCCGGCTCGACCTATCACGTGGTCGACGCGCTGATCACGAACTTCCATGTGCCGCGCTCCACGCTCATGATGCTCGTAAGCGCGCTTGCCACCCGCGACCAGATCATGGATGCCTACGCCGCTGCCATCGAGGAGCGCTATCGCTTCTTCAGCTTTGGCGATGCGATGCTCATTTGTTAGTTACGCGGTTCTACGAACCGCGTAACTGCTCGACGCTGCGCGGGCCGCATTTGGACAATCTGACGTTCAACTTCAAGGGCGCGA
>URWS01000031.1 GCA_900551605.1 uncultured Collinsella sp.
TGATGAAGGCCGCCCCCACCAAAAACGACATCGGCGAGATCGCCTACTTCCTCTCCGCTCTCGCCACGCCCAACCCCACGGTGGCGCACTTTACCATTGAGCATGATGGCATTGTTGAGGAGCTCGACGGCATCTGCTGCATGGCGGGCAACACGTCTGTCATCCAAAACGACATCAACCTGTTCCCCAACTGCCGTATGAACGACGGCATGGTCGACATCGTCGTTATTGAGCCCGTGCGCACGGTGCAGTTGCTCCCCACGGTAATCACCGCCGCGCTCGACCCCGCCGGCAAGGTACTCGGCCGCCCGCAGTTTAAGATCATCCAGACCAAAGAAGCCAAGATTACCTGCACGCCATCGCTCGGCATGCAGTTTGATGGCGAGATCATCTCCAGCAACTCCGGCGTCTTTGGCGCCCGCGCGCTACCGCAATGCCTTGATATCATCGTCGACGAATTCTCGCCGCTCGGAAAATAGGAGGACCCCCGTGAACGACAACCCCATCCTTGGCTTTATCGTCATCGTTTTGGCCATGCTCGTCGGCTATGCCATTAACGTGATTCACCGTCGAAAGAAGTAGCCATTACTCTTAGACGGCCCGTGCAGCCCGGACCCCTCGCCGGCATGAAACCACATGCCGGCGAGGGGTCCGCTTTTTTCTTGACGCTTTATTTAGCTACATTTTTCACTGACGTTATACAAATTGATTTCCCACTAAATGAGTTCAATTTACCGTTAATCGCATATTTCGCTACGCTTATCGAGTAAATAACTTTCATGAATGTATATTGTTTCGAATTCGTTACGCTAAGGGGGTGTAATTATTGGGTGAAGCCCTCTGGAGACAGAGGGCTTTCGCACGCTGGGAGGGAATATGAGTAAAACTCATCCCGTCAACGCGCTCAAGAAGCTTGGCATAGGCCTTGCATTTGGAGCTGCAACCATCATGTCCATGCCGACATCTGCGCTCGCCTGCACGCAGATGTACATGGGCAACAAGCTGACGGCCGACGGTGACACGTACTATGGCCGCGCCGAGGACTTCGATAAGCGCTACCTCAAGCACTTTGGCATTGAGCCTTCTCACGGCCCGGGGCATACGTACGGCTCGGACGAGTCCGCATTCATGTATACCTCGACCAAGACCACGTATCGCTACACCTATGTACGCGACCATCCCTCCCAGTGGCACGGGCGCTATGATGCCTACTCTGAGGCAGGCATCAATGAGAAGGGCGTGTCCTGCTCCGCAACGCTGACCACCGGCATGAATGCTGATGCTGAGGCAGCAGACCCCCTGACCAAAACCGGTATTGGCGAGTACAGCTACGGCAGCGTTATCTTAGGTGAAAGCGCCAATGCACGTGAGGGCGTCGAGCTCCTCGGCAAGATCATCGACGAGCAGGGCGCCTGCGGCAACGATCAGATTATCATCGCCGACAGCAACGAGACTTGGCTGTTTGCCGCACTTTCCGGCCACCAGTGGATCGCCATGAGGCTCACTGACGATATCGCCTCGCTCAACCCCAACATCGGCAACCTCAACTACAAGGTTGACCTCACCGACACCGCGAACTGTCTCCACTCTGCGACCATCGAGTCCATGCCTAAGGAGAATGGCTTCGCCAAGTACTTCGATGACGGTCAATTTGACGTTGCCCAGACCTACGGCGAGGCAATTAGCGAAAAGGCCATGCATTCTTGGGCCCGTTATGTCCAGGGTCGCGCCTACTTCGGTGTGCCGCTCACCGAGGGCACCGACTACGAGATCGTCAAGGACGAGCGCGAAGATGCTCGTGCCACGACCGGCGCCCTGGTTAGCAAGGCGCAGCCGCTGTTCTTCCAGCCCGGCAAGTCCGACTGGAACACCTTTGAGATGATCCGCGCGTTTGGCAACCGCGGCGAGAAGGTCCCGGGCCTCAACGCCAACACCGACGGCGCCTACGCCATTGGTACCGAGACCAACACCGAGGTCAATCTCTTCCAGATCCGTCAGGGCATGGACCCCGAGATCGCGACCATCCAGTGGGAGATGCTCTCCCGCGCCGCCTACTCCGTCGCCATCCCCTACTACTCCGCACTGCTCACCGAGGTTAGCCCGTACTACAGCGACCAGACCGTCTCCTTCGATCACTGCGAAGAGGAGGACATCGTGAACAACGAGGAGCCCGAGAACTCCATCAACTATGTCCTCATGGACATCAGCTCCCTGTGCTTCGAGCACCGTGAGCAGCTCGGCACCGGCGTTCGCGCCTACCTCGACGCTCTCCAGAACGAGCTCATCGAGCAGAACCTCGAGGTCGACAAGGCCATGCTCGCCGAGACCACCACTGAGGGCCGCACCGCCCTGGCCAACAAGGCCGGCAACGCTGCCACCAAGAACACCTATGTCAAGTGCAAGGCCCTGCTTCAGGAGATGCGCGCCTATCTGAAGGCTGAGAACTTCGACCAGCCCTTCACCCCGAGCGACCTGAACACCGAGACCAACGGCCTCAAGGTGTCCATCACCTACGCCAAGGACGCTCTTACCACCGACCCGGTAACCCCGGATCAGCCTGGCACTCCCGAGCAGCCTGGTACTCCTGAGCAGCCCGGTACCCCCGAGCAGCCCGCTAAGCCCGAGCAGCCCACCACCAAGCCCGAGAAGCCTGGCAAGTCGGACACCACGACCACGGTAACCACCAACAAGGCGAACACCAAGGGCGGCCTGCCCACCACCGGTGATCGTTTTGATGGCCGCGTGGTGGCTGCATTCGCCATCGCTGGCGTTGCCGTCATCTCCGCGGGCGGTTACTTCCTCTACCGTCGCAATAAGGAGTAACGTCCTAGCTGAGCGGGCAAGGCAGCAATGGCAGCCTCGCCCGCTCAGCCCGCTCTTTTGACCGGCGGGAAACCCGCCTGAAATCTTTTTAAAAAGATTTCCCCGCACACACTTCGCTGTGCTATAGTGCAGCGCAACAGCAACTAGGTGCGACCGCGCCACGGCATCACGAAAGGAGCCACCGACATGAAGAACACGATGAAGTCTCTCAACAACTGGTGGTGGCGTGATGCGAATACGATCGGTCGACAGTGAGTCCCTCACGCCTGTTTTTGCGCTCTAGGTGATTGGAAGGCCTCCGGTTTCGACCGGGGGCCTTTTTCTATCTCGAGCCCGATCGCATTCGCATCACGCGCCTCCGCTTTTCTCTTGCACCCCCATTCCGAAAGGATTTTCACCATGTCTCAGAACACCACCGCCGCCCAGCCCCGCACCGTCCAGACCGCCGACCGCGGCAAACTCGACGTCCGCGCTCTCGTCCTGCTCGCCATCCTGCTCGCCGCCGGCTTCATCCTCAACTTCACCGTCGGCAAGGCAATCTCGGGCATCTCGGGCGGCATGATCAGCCCCGAGTTCATCATCTCGGCCTTCTGCCTCACCATCCTGGTCGTTCGCCCCAACATCGGCCAGGCGCTCGTCATTGGCCTCATCTCGGCTGCCGTGATCCAGATCACCACCACTTCGCCGTTCGTCGATTTTGCCGCCGAGGGCATCGCCGCCATGCTCATGGCCGGCATCGTCAACGCCGCCGGCAAGAACGGTCAGGTCAAGCCTGCCGTCGCCATTGTTGCAACCTTCCTGACCACCTTTGTCTCCGGCGTCATCTTCATGGTCATCAAGATGGCCATGCTCGGCGTGGTAGGTGAGCTCGCCGCCGCCATGTTGCCCGTCGTCGCCATGACCGCCGTCTTTAACGCCATTCTGGTCGGCGCCCTCTACCTGCCCATCCAGAAGGCCCTTAGGCTCAACTAACCCGCTCGGCTTTACGAGCCACCCCATCTTGGCGTTCATTCGTCGCTCGCGTACCCAAGTACGCTTCGCTCCTCTTTCGCGCCAACCTGGGCCCCCTCGTAAAGCCGTCTCCGTGCTTCACCACCAAAGACCGTCCCAAACAACGAGCTTTTTTGGGACGGTCTTAAACAACTGGTCATTTAAGACTGTCCCCAATGACTATGAAAGGTATCCATGGAAACGATCATCAACGTCGACGATGTCTCGTTCTCCTATGGCACGCAGACCGAGCAGGCGCTCAGCCACATCTCGCTCAGCGTGAACAAGGGAGATTTCATCGGCATCATCGGGCCCTCGGGCGCCGGCAAGTCCACGCTTGCCGCCTGCCTGTCGGGTGCCGTGCCCCACCACTACACCGGCACGTTCTTTGGGTCCGTCATGGTCGACGGCCACGACACCTGCGAAGTCTCGCTCACCGACGTCTCGCAAATCGTCGGCAGTGTGCTGCAGGATATCGACACGCAGATGGTCGCTTCGGTCGTCGAGGACGAGATGCTCTTTGGCCTCGAGAACTTTGGCGTTCCCCACGACCAGATCGAGCAGCGCGTGAGCGAAACGCTCGAGACCGTCGGCATCAGCGACCTGCGCGACCGCGAGATCGCCACCCTCTCGGGCGGACAGAAGCAAAAAGTGGCCATCGCCGCCATCCTCGCCATGCGTCCGCGCGTCTTGGTTCTCGACGAGCCCACCGCGGCACTCGACCCCGCGAGCTCCACGCTGGTTTTCGAGACCCTGCGTGAGGCCAACCGTGCACTCGGCATCACCATCGTCGTCGTTGAGCAAAAGGTCGCCCTGCTTTCGGAGTACTGCAACCGCGTGCTCGTGCTCAATCATGGCGAAATCGCGCTGCAGGGCGAGCCACACGAGGTCTTCGCGCATACCGACGAGCTCCGTGCCATCGGCGTCGACTGCCCTCGCGTCACGCGTATCTTCAATAGCCTCGAAACCGATGGCCTGGTAAGCGGCACCCCTTGCTTGGATGTCGATGAGGCCGAGCGCCTGATTTCGGGCATCGTCGACCCCGCACACGCGGCTATCGAAGCCCAGGCGCCCGCCGGTTCCCCGCATGCACCGTCGTTGCGTCCTCATGCCAAGGACGCCGAACCCGTACTCACCTTCGACCATGTTGAGTTTGCCTATCCCAATGGCGGAGCCGCCGTACACGACCTTAGCCTGACGCTCTATCCTGGCGAGCTCGTGGGCATCGTCGGCCAAAACGGCGCCGGCAAGACCACGCTCACCAAACTGCTCACAGGCCTGCTTAAGCCCGCCTCGGGCAGCGTGCGCGTCACGGGACTGGATACCGCAGCCGTTCCCACGAGCCGCATCGCTCGCGAGGTCGCGACCCTCTTCCAAAACCCCGACCGCCAGATCTGCAAGGACACCGTGCTCGACGAGGTCGCCTTTGGCTTGGAGCTTGGCGGCATGGACCGTGCCGAGGCTCTGCGTCGTGCCCAACTCGTCATCGACCGCTTTGGCTTGCCGGCCGACGAGGCGCCCTTCTCGCTCTCGCGCGGTCAGCGACAAATGGTGGCGCTTGCCTCCGTCGTAGTGGTTGAGCCCAAGATCGTCGTGCTCGACGAGCCCACGAGCGGCCTTGATTACCGCGAGTGCATGACCGTCATGGAAACGGTGCGCACCATGGCCGAGCGCGGTTGCGCCGTTATCATGGTTTGCCACGATATGGAAGTCGTCTCGGATTTTGCCGAGCGCATTGTGGTAATGGCCGACGGTCGCATCCTCGACCGCGGCCGCACGCACGAGCTATTCTCGAACATCGATCTCATGCGGCGTGCCTACGTGGAGCCTCCCCAGGTTATTGAACTCTCGCGCCGTCTGGCATCTTCCGTCTCGCCCGCTTTTGCGCAGGTGAGCGAGGTCACCGATGTCGTTCGAATTACCAAGGAGATGGTCCACCGTGGTTAACGTCATCGACTACATGCCGGGCGATACGCTACTGCATCGCCTGAACCCCGTCGTCAAACTGGGCCTCGCCGCCGCCATCATCGTCGGCATCTTCTTGTCCGACACCTACGTGGCGCTGTTGGGCTTTTTGGCACTCACCCTTGCGCTGGGTGCCTATGCCGGTGTCATCGACCGTCTGCTCTCGCTGCTCAAGTTGCTGATTCCGCTCGCGCTTATCATGCTGGTGCTCCAGCTGGCCTTTATGCGCGATGGCAACGTGGTGTGGAACTTTATCACCGACACGGGTCTCATCACAGGATCGAAGGCCTGCCTGCGCCTGCTGGGCGTGGCGTTACCACTCATCCTCATGCTCATGGTGACCAAGCTCAACGACCTTGCCAACGCCTGCGTCGAGGTGCTGCACGTGCCGTATCGCTATGCCTTCACCTTTACCACGGCGCTGCGCTTTGTGCCGGTGTTTGGTCAGGAGATGAACGCCATCATGGAGGCGCAGACCGCACGCGGCGTCGAGTACGACACCAAGAACCCCATCAAGAAGCTTAAGCTCATGCTGCCACTGTGTGTGCCACTGCTCATCTCGAGCGTGGGCAAGACCGATGCCACAGCCTTGGCGGCAGAACAGCGCGGCTTCTATCTGCGTACGCGCGCCAGCTCGTACAAGCGCTACCCCATCAAGGGCCTGGACATCGCCGTACTCATCGTCAGCATCGCCCTCATCGCCATCGGCTTCCTGTTCTAGTTCACCACCGACAGCAACCGCCCAACGCAAAAGGCCTCGGCTCGCACCAAACGAGCCGAGGCCTTTACTGTTTCACCAGATAAAACCTACCAAAATTAACCTGTCCCTTTTTGACAGGTCGGAAGCTAGAGGCGGTAGGGAGCGCCGCTGCGGATGATGGATTCGCGCACCAGGACATCCATGGCGTCGAGGGTGATCTCGGGCATCTCTCGGTACTTTTGCAGCACCGAGAGCTCGGTGCAGGCCAGAATGACGCGGTCGCAGCCGCTACGGGCAAACTCCCACATCACACGGTCGAACTTATCCATATCGGGCTCACGCCCGGCCTTCACATCATCGTAGATAAGCGACATCACATCGTTCTGACGTTTCTCGCTGGGATAGACAACCTCAACACCCGCAGCCTTACATTCGCGGCCGTAGACGCCCGCGCCCACGGTGCCATCGGTTCCCATAATGCCAATCTTGTGCACCGGCTCGGCCGGCATACTCAGGTTGGGATCGAACTCGCACTCCCCCATCACCGCACCGGCCAGAGCATAGCGCACCGACTCGCGCGGCATGTGGATAATCGGCACCTTCGTAAACGACTGGATCTGGTCGTAGAAGTAGTGTGACGTATTGCAGGGAATGGCAATGTGCGCACAGCCCAGCGACTCGAGCGCCTGGGCGCACTCCTTCATGGTCGCCAGCAGCTCGGCATGCTCACCGGTCTTGATGGCCAGCGTGCGGTCGGGCATGGTCGACTTGGAAAGCACCACCATGTCGATATGCTCCTGGTCGCACGTAGCCGCCGTATGGCGCACCACCTGGTCGTAGTAATACGACGTGGCCTCGGCGCCCATGCCGCCGATAACTCCCAGCTTTTCCATCGCCGCCTCCTTGGTGACGCTTGCGCAATTGCGCGTATCATACCCGCGCCCGCCCGATGTAAACCGGACGGGCGCCTCACTCATCTACTTGTAATACGTCTTGAACAGCTTAAAGTGACGCAGTTTGGTGTGCCACATGCGCAGCCAGCGGTTAAAGACAAAATCGCCCTTCATAAACGAAGGGTCGGCGCCCTTGCCTTCCTTTTCTAGGCGATGCACCTTAGCGCGCAGCTCGGGATCCTTGACATACTTGTCGACGACGCCCATGGGAACGACCATCCACAGCGCCTCGTCCTGCGCCGTCACAAACTCCGGCTCAAACGGGCGGTTGAACACATACTCGTCTACCACGTACTTGGCAACGTTAAAGCCGCTGTTGGTGACATAGTAGTTGCTGCGGCCCTGGCGGGTATTGAAGTCGAAGAACTTAAACGAGCCATCGCGCTCGTCATACTTCACGTCAAAGTTGGAATAGCCCACAAAGTGAAGGTCCTCGAGCAGCTTGCGCACGCCACCCATAAGCTCGTCATTGGGCTCGGTGATGATACAGGCGTGGTTGCCGACGCCGTGAGGCTGATGCTCCTCGAGCAGCACATGGCCAAGGCACATCATGCGCACCTTGCCGTTGCGGTCGGAATAACTGGTGAGCACGCGCATGTACTCGTCGTTACCGGGCACGCGATCCTGCAAGATCAGGTCGTCGGTGTAGCCGCTGGCATACGAATCGCGAATGACCTGTTCCAGCTCGGCGCGGTCGGCAATCTCATAGGCCTTCTTCTGGCCCTCGAACTCGTGCTGCCACCACATGATGCCGTCAGAAGGCTTCAGAATCATCGGGTAGGGAAAATCAATCTGGTCGAGCACCTCGGCAGGTGCCTCGCCTTGGGCGTTCAGCATCGCCATGGTGAAGGTAAAGGTATGCGGATACGGCACGCCGTGCTTCTCGCACAGCTCGTAGAAGATCTCCTTCTTCTGGCACTGCTCGAGCATGCTGTAGGGTGCATAAGGCGCAACGATGTTATCCGCCAGCTCATCGGCATCCTTTGCCTGGGCCACCAGGGCAACATAGTTATCGCCGCAGCCCATCAGGACGATCGTCTTATCGGCATGCGCCTGGGCAATGCCGTTGACGGTCTCGAGCATCACGGGCATGGTATCGATGTCGACATTGGGCGTGTAGTCGATAATCTGGCTTCGATACGCAGGGCCCGTCTGATACTTGCCAAAGACCAGACTCTTGACCTGATACTCTTCGTAGAAGGCGCGCGCCACCGAATAGGCGTTGATGTCGCCACCGAGCAGCACGGGAATGAACTCGCGCTCTGTAAATTGCAATGCCATGGAAACTTCCTATCATGAACTGCCCGCACGACGGGCGGTCTTAGTGCAACCGATTCATTCTAGCGTGCCAAACCGCCAGCACCCAAAGTTCCACCGTATCTATGGCAATCGACGTAATGGTCCAGCACGAAGGCCAGCACGAAGACGGCGCTCACCGTTGTATGACAATGGGCAATGAACCTACCATTGTTGTAGGATTCAACATGTTGCCCGCCCCGTCGAAAGGTGCACCGTGCCCCAGGCTCATCCGATCAACAACCCCATCATTGACGCCGCCAAGCGCGAACTTGCGGATCGTGCCCAGACGGCAGTTCCCCTACGCACCGCAAACGATGCTTACAACGGGCCTGCCCGTATCGTCTCAATCAACACGTCGGAGCACAAAGGCACTCGCAAGTCGCCCGTCGCCGATGGACGCGACACCGTCATCGAGCAGTTTGGCCTCGCCTCCGATGCGCACGCCGGGCATTGGCACCGCCAGGTTTCCCTTTTAGCTGCAGAGTCTATCCAGACGGCGCAGACGCGCGGGCTCGATGTGCACGAGGGCGACTTTGGCGAGAACTTCACAACCCAGGGCATCAACCTGCTCTCGCTCCCCCTGGGAACGCAGCTCAAGATTGGCAACGATGTCCTAGTCGAAATCAGCCAAATCGGCAAGGTCTGCCACACCCGTTGCGCTATCTACTATCTCGCTGGCGACTGCATCTTTCCCCACGAGGGCGTTTTTGGCGTGGTACTAAAG
>URWS01000032.1 GCA_900551605.1 uncultured Collinsella sp.
TACATCGCATATAGCAGGATGACGGGGAACGCCGAGGCGATGAGCAAGAGCAGCTCGGTGTTGCGGCGACTCATAAGCGGCACTCCCTTTCTAATTCTTATCGGAGGCTTCGGCCTCGGCGGACTGTTCGGCGGTTTTCTCGGAATCTGATTCGGAGGTCGATCCCTGATTGGTGTTGTCGCGAATCGTTTGCGCGTCGATCACCTGGCGGGTCTGCTCCTCGTCGATCTGGTGGCGGTACTTGGATATCGTGTCCTGCGCATCGTCGACACTTGTTTGCGGAATGCCCGCCTTGAGGCGGTTTTGCGTGTCTTCGGGCAGGTCGGACAGCTTGATGCTGGTTTCGCTTTCGAGCCAGTGGAGCTTGAGTCCGAGTGGCTTGCCGGGCAGGCCGCGCCAGACGGCGACATTGCCCTGGTAGGTACCAAGGTAGTACGAGCCGGTGACACCCGTGTAGGCCCAGATGCCAGCTGCCAGCACAAAGACGAGGGCCAGGATGGCGGCGATAGTAACGTTGCGGCGACGCACGCGTTGCGCCTCGCGCATGACGCCATCGTCAACCAGGTCAACGACTACTACGGTCACGTTGTCGTGGCCGCCGGCGGCAAGCGCCGCGTCCACTAGGTTGTCGACGCAGATTTGCGCGGTTGAGGACTGCGTGGCGATGTTCTCGATATCGCTATCGGGAATCATGCTCGAAAGGCCGTCGGAGCACAGGATCAGGCGGTCGCCTTCCTCGATATGCAGAGTGAAGTGGTCGGCATACATGGCGGGGTCCGAGCCCAGCGCACGGGTGATGACCGAACGGTTGGGGTGGACGCGAGCCTCGTCTGCCGTGATCTCGCCGGCGTCCACGAGCTCCTCCACGTAGGAGTGGTCGCGGGTCACGCGGATGAGCGTGCCCTCGTGGAGCAGGTAGGCGCGAGAGTCACCCACGTGAGCGATGGCGAGCGTGTCGTTTTCGATATAGGCGCAGGTGGCTGTGCAGCCCATGCCGGGCTTGCCCAGGCCATTCAGGGCCGCCTCGATTACGGCGGCGTTGGCTGCCTCGACGGCTGCGGCCAGGCGTGCTGCGTCGGCGGACTGCGGGGCCGTCTTGGCGATGGTCTCGACAGCGATAGAAGAGGCCACCTCGCCGGCGGCGTGACCACCCATGCCGTCGCATACGCAAAAGAGCGGCGACTGCACCAGGTAGGAATCCTCATTGTGCGGGCGCACGCAGCCAACGTCGGAGCGGGCGCCCCACATGAGTTGCGTGGTGGTGCCGGCATCATAGGTCGAGTCGGTCTCGATGCGCTCCTCGGTCAGGGGCTCAAAGCTCATGGTCGAGCCGGGGTCTTTGAGCTTGGCCTCAACGGCAGCAACGTCGATCTCGGCGGTGTCACCGGGAGAGACGGTGTCGGTCTCGGCGTTTGATTCGGAATCACCGGTGTCCGGGGAGTCGGGCTCCTCGGACACGCGGGCGGTCGACTCGTCGTCTTGCGGGCTGACGTCTATAGGCTCGGGCGTCGCAAAGTGCGACGCCGCGGGCGTGCTTTGCGACTGGGCGGCGGGCTCGGCCACGGCATCGGACTCGCCTGCGGGCGCAGGCTGCGGGGTCTTGGGTGCAGGGCCGTCCTCGGGGGATGTCCCCGCCTCGGGCGCCGGCGTAGACGCGGGCGCAACCTCGGATGCCGGGGCTATGGGAAACGCCGGCGCGGCGGGCTCGGGTGCCGCAAACACCGCAGCGCTCTCGTTGATTGCCGCGGCGACGGGCTCTGCAAAGTGAGCCGGCGCCGGGGCTGCTTCGGGCGCTGTGGGCTGTTCCGCAGCATGTGCGCCGATGGGCGCCGCTGCGGCATCCTCTTCGTCCTCGTTATCGGCGAGATCCGAAATATCATGCGTTACATGCGAAAGAGGCAGGGAGAACACGGTGTCCTCGGGCTCCACGGGTGCGGAGCCCGCCGGAGCGGCGTGGGCCGGCGCAGCTGTGGCGGCGGCCGGTGCCTCGGTCATAGTTGCGGACTTGTTCTCCTCGTCGATCATCGACGGTTCACCTTCATGACCACGTCGCCAATCTGGACTTCGTCGCCCTCACGCAGCGTCGCGGGCTCCACGAGCTGGCGGCCGTTGACGAGCGTGCCGTTAAGCGAGTTGAGGTCCTCGATGATGAGCGCCGGGCCCTGCAGCGAAAAGCGCGCATGCGAGGCCGAGACGAACGGTTCATTGATGCAGATGTCCGAAGATGGCGAGCGACCGACGATGACGGGGCCGAGCATGTCTACGTGGATGCCGCGGATACCGCGCGGACCCTTGTCCACATCAATCGTCCAGATAGCCGAGTCGCGGCGCTGCCCGCGCACAAGTCCCACGCCGGTTTTCATGACGGCGAACAGGAAGATATAGAGCAGGGCGACCAGGACGATGCGGCCTGCAAAAAGGACGATATCGATGTTCATAAGCGACTATCCCCTAAATTCAAAGGTACTCAGGCCAAACGTCAGCAGATCGCCGTTGCGCAGCGGGCAGCGCGTAATGCGGCGGTTGTTGACGAGCGTGCCGTTGGTGGAATTGAGGTCCTCGATCGACCAATCCGAGCCCGTAAAGGTGAGCTGGGCGTGGCGGCGCGACACGTTGGGGTCGCGCAGGGCAATGTCGGAAACTGAGCGCTCGCGACCGATGGTCACCTGTGCGGAGGTGATGCTATGGCTCTCGCCGCTCACGACGTCGACGAGCTGGGCGAGCGGGCGCTGCGGGGCGCGAGTGCTCGCCATGTTGGAGGCGATGCCGGCTGCGGCGCCTAGGCCCACGGCGGCACCGGTCGCGGCGGCTCCGCCCATGCCGGCAAGCGCGTCGCGCGAGACGGTCTGAGGCACCGGGATGGGTGCGGCGGCGGGGTCGGGGACGCTAGGCGCGAAGGGGTCTGCCACGGCAAGCGGGTCGGGAGCGGCGGCGCGAGGCGTCGGCTGCTGCTGGGGCATGGCGGCGGGGCGCTGCTGCTGCGGGGCAGCAAACTGCTGCTGGCCGGCGCGCGGGGCGCTGGCGGCACGGCTTGCCGCGGAGTTGTTCTGGCCCAGGCCGTTTTGATAGGCACGCTCTTCTTCGTACAGGCGGCCGAGCGTGGGGGCATCGACGTTCTCGGCAAAGACCGAGAACTTGCCGGCGCGCAGCTGCGGATCGATCATAAAGCGCACGAGGGGCTCGCCGACAAAGACATAGCGGCGCTTTTCGGCCTGCGCCTTCACAAACTCGCGGACCTCGCGCGAAAGCTCGGGGTAGAACGGGGCGAGCATGGGATCGTCGTCGGCGGCGATCAGGATGGTATAGAGTGCCGGCGCCGTGTTGACGCCGTTGATCACCAGAGTCTGATCCTCCATGTCGCGAGCGGCCTGCTTGGCAAGCTTCTTAAAGGAGAACGGGGCACGGGTGGCACCGAAGATGCCGGCCACGTGGTCCTCGAAGATGTTCAGGAAGTTCACGAAAGATCACTCTCCGTATAGGTTCTTTGGTATCCGAGCAAATATAGGCATATCCCAACGATTATAGAGGATAGGGTTCCCGCAACCGACGCCTTGGCGACGACCGCGGCTGCAAGGCTGGCAATTTCCATATGGTGTGCAAGACAGGACGCCGCTGCGCAGCCGATGCCGGTGACAGCGATGGCGGCGATTGCGGCAAGGTTTGAGCCCTGATCGGCACGCTTGGCGTGGACATTGAGCAGCGCAGATGACGCCGCGGCAGTTGCCGCGACCAGCACAAAGGCAGCCCAAAGGAGCGGGTCTCCCAGCGCTGCGGCAACGTTACCGAGCCCCAGCACGCCTCCGGCTGAAAGCGCGACCGTGGCCAGACGGGCAAAAAGCGCACCCATGCCCGTTGCCGCGGCGGCGCTTGCCGGGCCGAGCCAAAATGACGCGACGCCGGCGGCGACCCCAGCTGTCAGGAAGGTATTGCCGGTCAGACAGCCAAGCGCGAGTGCACAGGTGAGCGCGGCGCTCGCGGCAGCCTCGGTACGACCCCAGGCGATCCACCAACCGGACATGGCGGCGGCAAAGATCACCGCGACGGGCAGCATCGACAGGATGCCCTGTGCCTGCATGGTGGCGTTGGCCATGAGCACCAAAAAGCCCACAGCCGAGATGGCCGAGCCAATCTGGGGGGCCAGGCCAGCCGCCGCGCCGATCGCGATGGCCGCAATGACCAGGCCGGGAAGCGCCGCGACCCCGGCCGTTTGCATCAGCAAAAAGCTAAAGGTGCCGCACGTTAGCGCCGAGATAGCGCGCATGGTGTAGTCGCGCGCATGGCTCCAGCGCGTGCCCGCCCAGCCGAGTGCGGGGTCGACCTCGATGGCGTCGTCCTCGTAGTGCGACGGCTCGATACCGTCGAGCTCCTGCTCGTCATCCGAAAGCTCGCCAACCATTTGCTCCAGGCTGCGACGGCCCTCGCGCACGCTGCCCAGACCGGCAAGGAGCTGGTCGCAAAATGCCTCGATGCTGTTGGGGCGGTCCTGCGGCATGGGGGAGAGCGCGCTCATGAGCGCGGCCTCGGCTCCCGGGGGAAAGTGTGGTATCAGCTCGCTGGGATAGGTGGCGCCGCCGATGATGCGGTCGAGCGAGTCGGCGGGCGTGGCCGCCATAAAGGGAGCGCTGCCACACAGGCCCTCGTAGATCACGCAGGCGAGGGCAAAGACATCGGCGCGCTCATCGACCGTGCCGGTCTCGATATCGAGCTGCTCGGGCGGCATGTAGCCGATGGTGCCGCCGCGCGAGCAGCCAAAGCCACCGGCGGACGACAGTCGCGCCATGCCAAAGTCGGTGAGCTTTACATTGCCCGAGTGGTCGATGAGCACGTTGGCGGGCTTAATGTCCAGGTGGAGTACGCCATTACTATGGGCGAAGGTGAGCGCCTGGCCCAGGGCGTCGGCAATGGCCGCGGCCTCGTCAAAGGTAAGCGAGTGGCCGTCCGCGCGGTGCAAAAACTCGGCCAGCGACATGCCATCGACATATTCCATAACCAGGTAGGCATAGGCTGTGTCGTGCGTAAAGTCGATGACCTGCACGATGTTGGGATGTTGAAGCATGGCGGCAGTGTGCGCCTCGCGCAGGACATCCATGATGTCGCTGGCGGGCATGCCGGCACCGTTGATAAGGGGGATGCGCTTAATGGCGACGCGGCGGCGCAGGTGCGTGTCGCGGCAGATCTCGATGGAGCCAAAACCGCCGGTCGCAAGTGTCTCGAGCGGCTGGTACCGCTTGAGCAGCTCGCGAGAGCTGGTGCCCTCCAAAGGAACGTCCGGCGAGAACCGGGCGGTATGTTGCGAGAAAAGCGGCATGGCCAACCCTCGTGCGTTTAAAGTTCGTTTGCGAGTGGCGGGCGCGGAGCCGAGCCGTTCGCGGTGGCATAGATGCTGCTAGTGTAGCACGCTCGGGTGCATGGGGAGGATAGCGGGATGCGAGGCTGCCTGTCTGGCTTGGCCTTAGCGCTTCTTCTTGTTCTTCTTCTGCTTGCGCTGCCTGCCCTTGGCCTCCT
This sequence comes from uncultured Collinsella sp., assembly GCA_900551605.1. Lineage (GTDB taxonomy): Bacteria > Actinomycetota > Coriobacteriia > Coriobacteriales > Coriobacteriaceae > Collinsella. The sequence goes on from URWS01000032.1 coordinate 5,506, forward strand.
GGGGCTTGTCGCTCTGCTTGGCCTCGGCGGCGGCCTTCTCGGCCTTCATTTTCTTCTTCTTGGTCTCGATGCGGAGCTTTTTGTTGATGCGCGCCTTAAGGAAGGGGCCAAACTGCTCGGCATCGCCGCGGATAAAGGTGTCCTTAGGGATAGTCACGCCCTGGTCGGCGAACATGGCTACAAAGATGCGCTCGCCGTCGAGTACGTGGTCGAGCTTCTCAAACGGGAAGAACTGCGACTTGCCGCTCTTGCCCCAAACCATCAGGCCGTCCTCGTTGGCAGCGACGCGGCGATAGCGGCCACCCATGGACTCGTCGGCCTCGACGGCGTCGATAAAGTCACGGGCGAGCGTGTGGTGCAGGTTTTTGCTCCACCAGGCCAAAAAGGCGCCGAATACGATCAGGACGACGCCAAACTTGATCCAGTTACCGCCGGCCACCAGCATGCCAATGCCGATCAGCGCGGCAATTGCCGCGGCGACATACAGCGAACCGCGACGCCTGGGCGAGGCGACCAGGCGGGCGAAGTCGGTGACCAGGTCGTTTTCGTACTGGTACTCGTTGAGGTACAGGATGCCGTCGTCGGCTGCGGCCTGCTCCTCGAGCGCGACCTCGACCTGGTCGGCTGCTTCGGAGGGGACGAGGTTGCTCTCTGCGTCTGCCATGCTCTTTGGACTCCTATCGCGGCGGGCTCGCCGTACGGGTTATTATGAATGCAGTATGCCGTGCGACCGCATGGCCGTCGCGGCAACAAGACTCAGTATACCCGGGGGAGCACCCATGGAATCGTTGTACCGAAAGTATCGCCCGCTCACCTTCGACTCCGTGGTGGGCCAGCAGCATATCGTCTCGACGCTCGAGCACGCCATCACCGAGGGGCGCCTGTCCCACGCATACCTGTTCTGCGGACCGCGCGGCACGGGCAAGACCACCATGGCGCGCATCCTTGCCAAGGCGCTGCTGTGCCGTAATGCCGAGGCAGCGCGCGCCGAGGGCGCAAGCGGGTGCATGCCCGACGGCACCTGTGAGGAGTGCGAGCTCATCGCCGAGGGCAACCACCCCGATGTCTACGAGCTCGATGCCGCAAGCCGCACGGGCGTGGACAATGTGCGCGAGGAGATCATCAACTCCGTCAACTTTGCCCCGGTGCGCGGCAAGTACAAGATCTATATCATCGACGAGGTTCACATGCTCACGACGGCGGCGTTCAACGCGCTGCTCAAGACGCTCGAGGAGCCGCCGGCACACGTGATCTTCGTGCTGTGCACCACCGACCCGCAAAAGATTCTGGAGACCATCCTCTCGCGCTGCCAGCGCTTCGATTTCCATCGCATCGGCAACGAGGATATTGAGCATCGCCTGGCATACGTGTGCGAGCAGGAGGGCTTCGATTACGACGACGAGGCGCTGGCTATCGTGGCGCGCCATGCCAAGGGCGGCATGCGCGACGCGCTCTCCACGCTGGAGCAGCTGAGCGTCTTCGGCAACGGCACCGTGCATGCGGACGATGCCCGCTCGCTTTTGGGCGAAGTTTCGGACCAGATTCTGGGCGAGTTTGCGCGCGCCATTGCTAATCGTGATGTCGCCGAGCTATATGGGCTTATTCGCGCGCAGGTCGAGGAAGGCAACGATCTGCTGGAACTGACGCGCGACCTGGTGGCGCACGTGCGCGACGTGTATGTTGCCTGCGTTGCCGGTGCCCGTGCCGAGTTGTTTGAGGGCGGTGCCGAGCAGGCCGAGGCGCTTGCTGCCGAGGCCGCTGCCTTTGGCGAGCATCCTGCCGACCGCCTGGCCCGTGTGCTGACGGTGCTCGACGATGCCGCACTGGAGATGAGGGGCGCGAGCGACGTGCGCCTGGTGCTCGAGATCGCCTGCACGCGTCTGGCGCGTCCCGAGGCTGATTTAACGATTGAGGCATTGGCCGAGCGCGTGGCACGCCTGGAGGCCATGGTTGCCAACGGCGCCGTGCCGGCGAGCGTGGCTGCTGCTCAGGCCGCCGCGCCTGCAGCATCCGTACCCGCTGCTGCCCAGCAGCCGACGCTAATTTCGGGCGCCCGTGCTGCCGCTCCGACGGCATCCGCTGCCCCCGCTGTTACGTCCGCGCGCCAGGGCGGTATGCCTTGGGACCGTGGTGCTGCCGCTCCGGCGGCTCAGCCTGCGCCCCGTTCTGCGTCCGTGTCAGTTTCCAAGCCTGCAGCGCCTGCACCTCAGCCTGCGCCGGCTCCGACGTCTCAGCCCGTTGCGGCCCCCGCGCCTGTCACCGCTCCGGCACCTAAGCCCCAGTCCAACAATGCCGCCCAGGTTGCCGCCGCCGGTGCTGCCGAGACGCCCGCGGTCGAGGATGCCGGAGAGCTGCAGCGCAAATGGGTCGAGGTTGTCGAGCGCGTCAAGGCGCGTCAGGCTTCCTACGCAGGGCTTTTGCTCAACGCCCGCGCCACGGTCGACGACGGCTCCAAGCTCACTGTCTCGTTCCCTGCGGGCTCGACCTTTGCCATCAAGATGCTCGGTCGCGCCGATACACAGTCGGTGGTTCTGCCGACGGTCTGCGCAGTCTTCGGTCGTCGTACCGTCGACTATGTCCTGGATGGGGGTGGCACGCCGGCTCCTCAACATGAGGAGCATTCTCCATCTGCACGGGCTGCGGCATCTGCGGACCCGCAACCCGTGTCCTCGGCGGCCCCTGCATTCTCGAGCGCCAGCGCGTCGCAGCAGCAAACGGTACCGGTAGCGGCATCGACCCCGTCGGCGCCTAAGCCCGCGGCGCCCAAACCGGCTGCTCCGACACCCGCGCCCAAGCCCGCCTCGCCTGCGCCCAAGTCGTCTGACCTGGGCAAAGCCCCCTGGCTACGCTCCGACAACCCCGCCGGCGCTCCTGCCACGGGTAAGCTCCCGACCGAGCCCGCGCCCCGAGCGCCCGAGCGCGCGTCCGCCCCCAAGGCTCAGCCTGCCGCGCCGTGGGAATCCGAGCAGGTGCCCTACGACGACGCTATGGTCGGCGGCTTCGCTGGCGATGCGAGCGGGGACGATCTGCCTCCGTTCGACGTGCCGGGTGCGACGCCCGCGCCCAAGTCCGCTGTAGCTGCCCCCAAAGAGGAGGACGCTCCTGCAGCTCCCTGGGAGTCCAACCCCGGCGCCGGCAGCCCCTTCGGCCACCAGGGCGCAGCCCCGAGCATCCCGCAGACCGAGGACGAGGCCAAAGACCTCATCCGCAGCGTCTTCGGTCAGGCCACCATCTTCAAGCCGGTGGAGTAGCCGTACGGGCGGGTATACTGCTCAAGAAGAGAACCCCTTGCCCGGGCGCATTTGTATTTCGGACATGTGTAGTGTGGTACCGCGTATATCGCATTCGAGCAAACAGGTGCGCGACGGCCGGCCTAGGATGTTGAGGTCGATACGATACGTCGCATGGCTGTCTGTGTGCTCGACTTGCTCGGCGTCGACGGTTGCTCCGATTGTCGAATAGTCGCCTAGCTCGGCATCGACAATCTTGGAGTTATTAATCTCGACCTTGAGCTCTTGGTAGAGGGACGGGCTGTTGTAGTAAACGGTTCGGGTTCCGTCGACGCACTCGTCGGTCGCCTCCCATTTGACAACGGGCTTATCCGAGCTGGCTACCAGCAGTTCTGCTCCAAAGGCTATAGCATGGGTGATGACAACCAGCAATGCCCAGCCGACAAAGAGATAGAGAACCACATATGCAACGGGGTGTTTTGAGCGGATGTTTTGGAGCACGTCGGGGGCATTCATGGGGTACCTCCAAATTGCTATCTATAGCAATCAAATTATACCCCACCGCCATGTGCGCCGCCTCGAGTAGTGGCTCGGCATTTAGCCATTTAGTGGGACCCTTGATTATCGACTTCATCCGAACACCTCCCACATTCAT
>URWS01000033.1 GCA_900551605.1 uncultured Collinsella sp.
TGCGATCGTCGGCAGCGTCAGATGTGTATAAGAGACAGCTGTTCGGTGGATATGGTCGGCTCGTCGGCCTCGTCCTGCCGAATGGGTGCCGCGACCGCCTCGACCGTCGCGTCGGCTACGGGCTCGGCTTCCGGTTGCCCTGAGTCCGCTGCCTCGGCTTCCACAGGTGCGCCGTCCTCGCGCTCTTCATCGATCAAAAGCGCTTCGCGCGTTTGCGCAGCGGCGCTCCGAATGTGCCCCAGCTGACTCAGATCGATATCGATCTTGACGGGCTGGTGTGCGGCGTCCCACGAAAGCCATGCCACAATCTCGTCATCGATAATCTTGGCCAGATATTTGGGGACCTTTTCTTCCTTAAGGGGATGGGCGGGGTCCAGCGCCAGGCGCAGGCGTTGGTCGCAGGCGCGCATCATTTCACCGAGCTTGCTGCTCTTTTGCCTACTACCGTGGATACGCATGCATTCCCAAAAGCCGTTTTGGCAACGGTAGATATGGATAGGATCCAGGCGATATTCGCAGTCCTCGTGGCGCTCGGGCGCAAAGAATACGGCAGAGGCAAACATGGTGTAGGGCATGGCCGTCTCCTCCCCAAATAAACTCGCCACGATGCCGGTCTTTCGGTGCGTGTCATAGTAGCGCGCCATGCGGACATACACGGCGCATGCCACGTGGCGCAGATCGCGGTGGTGGCTGCGGTCGAGCCGCGAGTTACTTAGGTTGTACGTGGAGAGGGCGTTGATGGCGGCCATGAGTCGCTCCTCGCGCACCTCATCGGGCGGAAGGGGGAGCGTGGGCTCGGAGGTTTTGCGACGCTTAGGGGTCTGGCCGGACGGTGCCGGTGCCGGTACAAGGTCTCGTGCCGCGCGCCGCAGCTCGATAAGGGCGTTATCGAACATGACGGTTTTAGAGTCACGAAGCAACTTGGGGTCGAGCCCGTGGAACACGGCGTAATCCTGCAGCCACACGCGCGCAAACCGGTCGATGCCGGGCTCGAAGGCGCGATAGACATCCCAAAAAGCCTTGATCTTGTTAAAACCATCGAGCGGATTATCTACGCCAATGCCGCAAATCAGCTCATAGAGATACAGAAAGGCAAAGGACGTAGACGTTTCCTCGACGGTTCCGCGGCGTACCCGTGCGCGCCAGGTAAAGTACCCGCGCAGCTGGCGATCGCTCATGGCGTTGTAGGTTGGGAAGTACGACTTGAACGTACCGTTATAGGGGCAATCGTCCTCAAAGTCAGCCATCAGCTGGCCTTGGCGGTAGAAAAGTTCGGCTTCCGAAAGCCAGCGTCCCGCACCGCCTTTGGGGTCATCCTGCCAGCGCGATATCTCGCGCATCTTGCGGTACTGGTCGGGAAGGAAGTTCTGCATCTGACGACCGGTTTTGAGAATCGGCTCGTCTGCGTAGACTTCATGTGAGAAACGGGCGGACTGATGGGTCCGGGCCTCGGCCATAATGCGCTCGATGAGCATCTTGATGTCCTGGTCGGCCACCGCTTCTCCTCTCCTAACGCAGCTTCGGTGACCTCATATCATAGCACAGCATCAAACAGGTGTTCGAGATACCGCTATGTAGATAGATTTAGAACAGGAGGGCGTAGATGACGGCAATGACGACGGCTGGCAGCATGTTGGCCGTGCGGAAGGTCTGAGGTCGGATAAGGTTGACGCCGACGCAGAAGATGAGCATGGATCCCACGAGTGAGAGGCTGTCGAGGGCCGCCGTGGTCATGATGGGGGAGAGCGCGCCCGCAAACAGCGTGATCGTCCCCTGGAACACGGCGACGGGCAGGGCCGAGAAGATGCAGCCGCGGCCGAGCGAGGCCGTCATGGTGCAGACAATGATGCAGTCCAGTGCACCCTTCAGGGCGAGTGTGGACCAGTCGCCGAGCAGGCCGTCCTGAATCGATCCCACGATGGCCATGGCGCCGATGCAGACGGTCAGCGATGCCGAGACAAAGGCATTGGTAAATTCATTGTCGCCTTCGCTGCCGGTTTTGCGTTTGAGCCATTCGCCGAGGTTTTCGATGGCAGCTTCCAGGTTGATGGCTTCGCCGATGAGCGATCCGAGGGCAAACGAGACGATCAGCATAGTGGTACCGGTGGTCGACAGGGCGCCGCCGTCGATAACGAGCATCTTTTGCATGGTGCCGCCCAGGCCGATAAACAGGACGCACAGCCCCGACGCCTTCATAAGGGTATCTTGGATACGGGGCGTGATAAAACGGCCGCCCGCTAATCCCAAAAGACCGCCCGCAATCAAAAGCACAACGTTGATGATTGTTCCCAAGCCCGGCATGAGCCCTCCCGTATTGATGCCACCTTGGCAATCGTAGCAGAATGGAACGCAGGGCATATCGCGACTTGTCTAATACGTTATATGAGTGGTATTAAGTCTGGCGTTCAGCGGGAAAGCCCTAGGTTGTCGTCGGAACGTAGGGATAGTATTCAAAGCGTAGCGTCATCAGCCGTTGCGGGGACTCGATGCCCGCGGCGATGATATCGGCATCTCGGGCGCGGTCAAACCCTTCAAGTTCAATCTGGTACGAGACGTCTTCCATAATGTCCAGACGCCGCCAAGCTTGGAGCGTGTCGCCATCGAATTCCAAGGTTTTGCTTCCATCTGGGGCAACGGCGTATAGGCGCAGCTTGGCAGTGGTCGCAGGGTCGACGATCGTGATCTTTTTGATTTCGTTCCGAGTATTCTTGGCGCCTAACAAGGTGAGCAATGTTGGTGCCACGATTTCACCCGATGGCAAAAAGACGACCTCGACGGACTCCGGAAATGCAATGATGGCAGATTTGCGAACAGGTTGATTGGCCGCGGCAACTTCGATGCTTGCTGCATCGACGGTCGTCGTGTGGTCGAGTGCGGTGAGCATGCAGCAGTTGCCCTCATCGACATCTTGGGACGTCGCAAGGCCTAGGCTGTCCTCGAGTTGGGGATCGCTTGGCTCGATAACAGCTTCATCCGGTTCCTCTGAAGGGGCGGAGATGCCGTTTGTCGGCAGTGGCGCGCTGTCTGCTTTCTCCTCTGTTATGGCTGCGTTCGTGGTGTCATCTTTTGATGGGAAGGCCATTTCGTTCAATACAAAGGGGGCGATCCCGATGGCTCCAGCTCCATTCCATTCCATTTCGAGGAGCGCCGGGTCGGCAAGTACGTGCTGCCTGTCTTGCGTTTGGACATCGATCTCGATAGGGCAGAGTTTCGCCCCTCGAGTAAGGCTGAGCGACCCGTTTTGCTTATCGTCTTTGATTTTGGCGCCTTCGGCATTGTCGGCGTAGAACAACAGGGGGGTCTCTCCCGTTGCGACGGCGTCGGTGCTGGCTTTGGTTATCCGCAACGATGCCGTGAATGAGAGCGTGGGCTGCGCGCCGTCGGCGTGCGAGACAACGCAGCCCAGGCATACACCTCCTTCTTCTTCGAAAAACGCGCTGTCGAAGGCGACCTTCGCTTCGTTCGCCGAGCCATCGACCGAAGCGATGTCGATGCGTAGCTCCAAATCGCAAGGGTCGTCATCTGCATCGAGCGCAACTGAGCGCCACGTGCAGATGGCGCATCCTGCCTGGGAGCCGTCCGTCTTGTCCGAACGCTTGATATCCACGACTATCGAGCTGTCCGTGTCCTGACGAAGGCATCCCGAGGTCGAGACTGTTGCCTGTGTGAGCGAAAACCGCTTGCACGCAATGACGCTCGACGGGTCTGGTGCGGGGCTTAGGGCTGCCGGCAAGGAGTCCGCCATGACGGGGGTCGCCCAAGCGGCGATAGGCGTTCCGGTTGCGAGTGCGCCGCAGAGCGCGACGACGGGCAAAAGGTTCTTCGATGCCATGGGGTCTCCTTGCTTTATATTGTGCGAGCTGGTTGTGTCTTATTGCTGGTTGCGTTTGATGCACAGTCCGAGGCCGGTGGCTCCCGCGCCCGCCGCAGCGACGCTTGCTGCCAAGAGCTGCTTTTCGTCGCCTGTCTGCGCCAACGGTTCCTGGTGGTTGCCGCGGTCGAGCCCCGAGAGGTCGACCGTCACTTGCGTGGCGGCCTGAGCCTGTTCTTGCTGGGCAAAGGCCATGGCTGGCCCAAACGCTAGGATGCTGACGGCGGCGGCCAGGGCGATCACCTTATGCCGTGTGCGCACCGGGCTCGACCGTCCAGGTGATTGTTGCAACTTGATCGCCTTCGCCGGTTACGTGGAAGATGTCGCGCGTGACGCGGGCGACATTTCCGCTCGTCTTGAGCTTGATCTTGTCCGAACCGCCGGCAATACCCTGATAGCCCATATCAAAGGTTGCGTTCTTGGAAAGATCGATTCCCGTCCCCTGCATTGCGGCGCTGGCGTTCTGGAGTTCCCCGTCGGGGCCGACCTTAAAGTCGATGGAGTTCTGTGCGGTTCCGGCTTTGGCGTCGGCAGCAATGGTCCAGGTGTTCATGGCATCGATCTTCATGTTGGTGACATGGATGCCGTAGGCCGAAAGGTTGTCGATGGTGGTTGCATCTTCTGAGGGGCCCTGAAGCGTGCCGTCGGCCTTGGCGACGAACGGAATGACCGTCGGAACTTTGAAATTAACGTTGTCGATCTCGGTCCTGACCATTACCTTCGTGCTTCCAACGCGCCCGGCTGCCATGGCTGGCGTTGGCGCCGTGCCCATTGCGAGTGCGAGCGCGAGCCCTGCGCCCACGACGAGCGCTCTGGCTCCGTTCATGTTCCTGGTGATGTCCATGGTCGTTCCTTTCTATTCGCCGCGGGCCGTCCCCGCGATGATTGGACGAGTGTTGGTGGCCGCGCGCAATGACACAGCGGGCGTTAGGGGCTAGCTCTCGGCCTGTTCCACCCGGACCTTGACGCGCGTCGGATTGCCGTGGTTGTCATGGGTCTTGGTGTCGAGTGCCTGGATTTCGATATACGCTTCGCCTTCCTCGATGTTGCCGGCGGGACACGTCTCGACCGTCTTGCCGGTCTCGACGATGCCGGACTCATAGATGGTTTCGTCGTTTTGAATGACGCGGAATCGCTGGGGAAACTTGTTGTCCTGGACGTTTTGCACGTTGACGCGCAACTTGCCGCCTTCCTGCAGCTGGGCGACCGGCGCGACCGAGATCATCATCATGTTGTCGCGGACGATGGCGTCGAGCTCATCTTGGATTTCTTGGCGCGATTTGCCCTCGGCCGTCGTGACCGAGGCGCCCGCTTCGGGTACGGGCTGTGTCTGCCAGGCGTACAAGCCTACGGCGACGAGGGCGCAGACGATAGCCAAGCAGACAGCGATGAGTTTCTTGCGATGTCCCGGACTCGCGAGCCGGGGCAACTTCTTCGCGCTCATGCGGCGTCCTTGGTGGTGTAGACGCGTGCGAACGTGGACGGGTCCGCTCCAAAGAGCATGTGAAGCATCAGACGGCGCGAGTAGACAAGCTCATCGAAGTCGGGAGGGAGCTCGATGTCGTGGACGCGTGCGATGTGGTGGGCGAGTGCCGAGAACGACTCGGGGTCGCAGATCACATCGGTAGTGACGTGGTAGACCGTCGTGTCGGGGAATGCCTCTTCTTCGAAAGGCAGGAGATGGGGATCGTCGTCGACTTCGATGGCGACACCGTACTGGGGCCAGTAATATGCCATAGGAACCTCCCTGCTTCTGGGGCCAAAACTTCTATCGGTTTGGCTGTCGATGCCGACCGTATCAGCCACTACTTGACCAAAAGCTGACCAAATGCTTGACGGATTCGCATCGTCGCAGGTAGTAGGTGGTAAAAAATACTTCAACATTTTTTGAGCGCCAATTTCGCGATCGTTGGCGGCAAAGCGATATGTGTCAAAAACATCGCCTGCCGAGATGTAGCGGCCGCTCGCCGAATTGCACGAACGTAAAAATCCTCAATTATGGAGACGGTCTCGAACACGTCAACGAAACGATGCGGTAACATCTCCCTGCAAACACTGTAGTTAGCTAAAGGGGAGTTCTGCATGTCTGCAACCATCAAACCCTTCACCGATGAGTTCGAGGAATACGGTCGCGACGAGTCTCGCTCGTCGGGCGAGGCCTCGAGCATTTCGTTTCCAACATCGGAAGACGAGGTTCGCGCCATCTTGCGGCAGCTCCATGCCGAGTGCGTCTCGGTAACGGTTCAGGGCGCCCGGACCGGTCTTGCCGCCGGCGCCGTGCCCCATGGCGGGCATATCCTCAATACTTCCCGTATGAATCGCTACTTGGGCCTTCGCCGCGATGAACAAGGCCAATTTCTGCTGCGCGTGGAGCCGGGCGTTGTGCTCTCGGAGCTGCGCAAGCAGCTGAGCAAGAAGGTGCTGCCGACTGCTGGTTGGGACCAGGCATCGCTTGAGGCCTACGAGGAGTTCCAAGAGGCCCCCGAGCAGTTCTTTCCCACCGATCCCACTGAGGCGTCTGCCTGTCTGGGCGGCATGGCGGCATGTAACGCCTCCGGTGCCCGCAGCTACGCCTACGGTCCCATGCGCCCACATATCACGGGACTCCACGTCGCGCTGGCTGATGGCGATTTGCTTGAGCTTCAGCGCGGCGAGGTTTTTGCGCAGGGTCGTCGCCTTTCGCTCGTGACAACGGAAGGCCGTGCACTCGAGCTTGATCTTCCCGCCTACACCATGCCCAAGACCAAAAATGCTTCGGGCTATTATGTTGCGGACGATATGGACGCCATCGACCTCTTTATCGGCGCCTGCGGAACGCTTGGCGTTATCACCGAGCTCGAGATTACCCTGCAGGAGGCGCCTGCGGTCGTTTGGGGCGTGAGCTGCTTTTTCGATAGCGAAGACAAGGCCGTGTCCTTCACCGATTCCGTACGCCCCGTCCTGTCCCACGCGGCTGCCATCGAGTATTTCGATGAGGGCGCCCTGGATATCCTACGTCGCCAGCGCGAGCAGTCGACGGCGTTCGCCTCGCTGCCGGCGCTCGACAAAGAGGCCAAGGTCTGCGTCTACGTGGAGCTCGACTGCGATGATGAAGCCCAGGCGACTGAGGAACTGTATCACCTGGGGTGGGTATTGGAGCTTGCGGGCGGCAGCGACGATGCGACCTGGGTCGCGCGCACCGAGGTCGATCGCGAGTGCCAGCGATTCTTCCGCCATGCGGTGCCCGAGAGCGTCAATATGCTTATCGACGAGCGTCGTCGCACCGACCCCACCATCACCAAGCTGGGCTCGGACATGTCGGTGCCCAACGCACGCTTGGCCGATGTCATCGCCCTCTATCGACGCACATTGGCCGAAAGCGGGCTCGAGTCTGCCGCTTGGGGACATATTGGTAACAACCACCTGCATGCGAACATCCTGCCGCGCGATGCGCAGGATTACCGCCGCGGCGGCGAGTTGTTTGCCCAGTGGGCCTCCGAAGTTACGGCTATGGGCGGTGCCGTCTCCGCCGAGCACGGCGTCGGCAAGATCAAGGCGGGCTTTCTTGAGACGATGTACGGCCACGAGGCCATGGTCGAATCGGCACGGCTCAAGCTCCAGCTCGATCCTGCCGGGCAGCTGGGCCGCGGCAACCTGTTTTCGGAGAAGCTCTTGGATGAACTCGTCCAGAAAGGGGGCGCGTGAAGATGAGCGATTTCCATATGGTGGTGTGCGTCAAGGCGGTGCCGGGTAGCACCGAGGTCAAAATGGACCCCAAGACCAATACCATTGTGCGCGATGGCAAGCAGGCGGTCATCAATCCCTTTGATGCGAGCGCCCTGGAGTGTGCCCTAGCGCTCAAGGACGACTTTATCGGCTTTGGCATGGATGTGCGCGTGACGGTGGTGTCGATGGGTATTCCCGCGACCGAATCGCTGCTGCGCGACTGTATTGCCCGCGGTGCCGACGACGCGCTGCTGCTAACCGATCGCGCCTTTGCAGGTGCCGATACCCTGGCCACCACCTATGCCCTCAAGTGCGGTATCGAGGCTCTCGATGAGGACTTCGATCTTCTTATCTGCGGCAAGATGGCGGTGGACGGCGATACGGCCCAGATTGGCCCCGAGCTTGCCGGTGCCTTTGAGATTCCCTGCGTGACCGACGTGAGCTGCGTGCAGAGCGCGGGCTTTACGACGTGTGGCTCGCTGGCGCTCGTTCACGGATGCGATGCCGGCGAGGAGACGGTGTGTCTTGAGATGCCGTGCGCGATGACGACTGCCAAGGAGATTGGCCAGTTGCGTATGCCGAGTATTGCCGGTATTCGCGCGGCGGAGGAGGCGGACGTGCGCGTGGTCAGTGCCGCCGACGTGAACGCCGACCCCGCGCGTTGCGGTCTTGCCGGGTCGCCGACACAGGTCGTGCGCTCGTTTGTGCCCGACCGTGACCAAACGTGCGAGGCCGTTGAGGGGACGGCGTCCGAGCAGGCGTCAAAGCTTGCCAAGATTATCGAGGGGATGGCGTAGATGAGCGGACTGATTATCGATAGCGAAGCCTGTATCGGCTGCGGTCGCTGCGTTCGCGCCTGCGCCTCGGGCGGCATTGTGGTGGAGGGCGAGCGACCCAACCGATGCGCCCACGTAACCGACGGCTGCATCCTATGCGGTGGGTGCGTCGACGCCTGCCCTGTCAACGCTATCTCGATCGAGCGTGATGAGGCCGCTGGTGCGGTGGACCTTGATGCGTATCGAGACATTTGGGTATTCGCGCAGACCGACGAGCACGATACAGTGACTCCCGTTGCCTATGAGCTTATGGGCAAGGGCCGCGAGCTTGCCGATGCGCGCGGTTGCCGTCTGGTGGCACTGGTCGGTATGGGCCACGAGGGTTCTCTCGGCGACCTGGAGCATCTGGTTTGCGTGGGCGCCGACGAAGTCCTGGCCTGTCGCGACGAGCGCCTGCGCCAAAACGATGCGGAAGTCTACGCCCGCTTGATCTGCGATTTGGTAGCCGAACGCAAACCCGAGGCCATCCTATACGGTGCGACCGCTTTTGGCCGCGAACTGGCACCCGGCGTTGCCGTGCGCTTGCAGACGGGCCTTACGGCTGACTGCACCGTACTTTCGATGGATACGGAGACGGGACTGCTGCAACAGACGCGTCCGGCGTTTGGCGGCAACCTGATGGCCACCATCGTCTGCCCCAATCATCGTCCCCAGATGGCAACGGTTCGTCCCGGCATCTTTAAGGCGCCCGACTTCGACTACGGCCGTTCCGGCGCGATCACCCAGGTGATGCTTGCGGAAGACGTTAAGGCCCGTGTCGAGATCTCGATTCCCGCCGAGGAGTGGGGGCAGCAGGCTTCGATTGCCGATGCCGAGCGCCTTGTCGTGGTGGGTCGCGGCATTGGTTCCAAGAAAAACCTGCCGCTGATGCGAAGGC
>URWS01000034.1 GCA_900551605.1 uncultured Collinsella sp.
ACCTTGTCGAGCCACCTGAGGAAGCCGTACGTCCAGTACTTTCGGGGGTTTCCCGCCGGCGTCGTGCCGCCGTAGACGTAGCCCCGGCGGGCGAGGAACGCCAGGAGCCGCTGCTTCGCCGCCGCGAGCCTGGCGGTCGCCGCGTCGTGGGCGGCGGCGAGGTCCCTGAGCCCCTCGATCTCGGGGGACGGCACCCATACCGGGGTGACGTCGTGCGACAGTATCGCCTTGGCCATCCTGGCCGCGTCGTTGCGGTCGTTCTTGGACGAGAGGTCGGCCGCTGACCTCGGGACCTTGGAGACGGCCGCGACGACGCAGTCGACGCCGAGGGCCGACAGCTCCCTCTGCGGCGCGAAGCCGAGGTAGCCGCTCTCGTAGGCGGCGAGCGACGGGCCGGGGAAGCCCGACATCCACTCCGCGACCTCGCCCCAGGGGTTGCCGCGGAACCTCCTCGTCACGGCCTCGCCCGTCTCCGCGTCGAGCGCGCAGACGGTGGTGGACCTGAGGTGTACGTCCATTCCGAAGGCGGTAGAATATCTAGGCACGGGAGCCTCCCAACCTCGTTGCGGCGCGGCTGCGCCTCTGGCACTTCAACAACATTGTCGCAGCCCCGACCCGCGGTCACGAGCGGGGGCTCCTGTCGTTTCCGTGCCCTCGGATTGGGTCATAGTGTCTGTCCGTCCTCTACCTGCGGCGTTGCCTTGCTCCGAATGTGGCACTTGGGGACGTCCTTTTTCTGCTGGCAGTTTGGGACATTCCTTGCACCATTAGTCGTTGGGGACGTTCTTGTTTGACTAGTCGTTTAAGAACGTCCCCGATGACTATTCGGATTGCTAATTTGTGCGGGTTGTGGTTTTGTGACCTGCTGAAATTAAAGATACTGTACAACTGTACGTTAACTAATCTTCGTAGTATATTGCTACCCGCAAAACTCAATACCATTGTGCCGCGAGGCACTAAAGCGCCTACGTACAATGGTTGTCGATAGTACGATTCGATTCAACGACAGGATGGATGGTCCAAGCGTGAGTCTCGGCAGCAAACTATCCAACGCGAAGGTCTCCTTTGCGATATTTAAGCGCGACATTAAGCGACTGCTTATGAACCCCGTCGCCCTGGTGGTTACCCTGGGCGTGTGCGTTATTCCCTCGCTGTATGCCTGGTACAACATCGTGGCAAACTGGGATCCGTACGGAAACACCCAGGGCATCAAGATTGCCATCGCCAACAACGATCAAGGCACCCAAAACAACCTGGTGGGCGAGCTCAACGCGGGCGACCAGGTCGTCGATCAGCTCAAGGAGAACGACCAACTGGGCTGGACCTTCGTTGATTCGGCGGCCGATGCCAAGGAAGGCGTCGAGAGCGGCGAGTACTACGCCGCCATCGTCATCCCCAAGAATTTCTCCGACAACCTCGTTTCGATGCTCGACGGCAACTACCATCAGCCCAAGCTTACGTACTACGTTAATGAGAAGAAGAGCGCTATTGCGCCCAAGGTCACCGATACCGGTGCAAACACCATCGAGGAGCAGATCAACTCGGAATTTGTCTCCACCGTGGGCGAGACCGTTGCCAGTATTGCCAAAGATGCCGGCATCGACCTTAAGGACAAGGCAACCCAGACTCAGGATTCGTTGGCAAGTTCGGTGTCCGAGGCATCCGATACCTTGGGCGAGGTGCGCGACTCGATTGGCGACATGAATGACGCCATCGATAAGACGAGTGGCGCTATCGCCTCGGCTGATGCGGCACTTGCCGGCCTGCAGGGTCAGGCGCCGTCACTGACGCAGGCGATCTCTCAGGGCAATGACCTGCTGGGCGAGGCCCGCGCTACGGCGGGCAACTCTATCGCCTCGCTCTCCAAGGCGCTTTCGGAGGGCAGCCTTGCGCTCACCAAGACGTCGGCCTCCGCGAACGCTGCCATCGGCAAGCTGACGGGCACGGTCACATCTACGACTACCCGTATCGACAACTCGCTCGAGTCTCTCCAAGCGACGATCGACCACAATAAGGCCGTTATCGGGCACTTGGAGATTCTCGCTAATGACACGTCGACAGGTTCCAAGGAAATTGACGCACACATTGTATCGACCATCGATTTTCTTCGAGAGCAGAATGAAAAGCTTCAGAGCATCAAGGACGGTCTGTCCGCGCAGTCGAGCGCCATGGCGAATGACGCCGCGGCTGTTTCGGGTGCCAGCGACGCTATCAATAACGCAATCCAGACCGGTGCGACCAACTTTGGCCAGGCCCAAACGAACCTGGGCCAAAGCGCGCTGCCGAAGGCCTCAAGCGCGCTCGATTCCTTTGCTGCCGTCTCGGGTGATCTGACGGGAATCGTATCGGGTCTTACGCCCACGATTGCGAGCGCGCGTGGCACGCTGGCCCAACTCAACGCTACGCTCGGTCAGGCCAAGACCACGCTGTCCCAGACCGATGCCTCGCTTGCCAAGGTCCAGGACAAGCTTGCAACCGCCGCCAACGACATCGCGGCGCTGCAGACCTCTGAGTCTATGGGCGAGCTCGCCGACCTTATGGGCGTCGATGTCAATGACGTGGCAGATTTCATGGCCTCTCCGGTCGAGCTGACGTCCAAGTCGATCTATCCGGTCAAGAGCTTTGGCTCGGGTATCGCTCCCTTCTACACCAATCTGGCGCTTTGGGTGGGCGGCTACGTGCTTATCGCCATCTACAAGCTCGAGGTCGACCGCGAAGGCATCGGCAGCTTTACCGCGCGTCAGGGCTACTTTGGCCGCTGGTTGCTACTGGTGATCCTTGGCGCGTTGCAGGCCATCATCGTTACGGTAGGCGATCTGGTGATTGGCGTGCAGTGCATTAACCCGCTGCTGTTCGTGCTGGGCGGCATCGCCATTTCGTTCACCTACGTCAATATCATCTATGCGCTGTCCACCACGTTTAAGCATATCGGCAAGGCTATCGGCGTCATTCTCGTCATCGTGCAGATCCCGGGTTCGTCGGGCATGTACCCCATCGAGATGATGCCCGGCTTCTTCCAGTGGCTGCACCCGCTGCTGCCCTTTACCTACGGCATCAATCTGCTGCGCGAGACGGTCGGCGGTATGTATTCGTTCAACTACCTGTTTAACCTGTGCATTCTGGGCGTGTTCTTGATCGTGGCGCTCTTTATCGGCCTGCAGCTGCGTCCGCTGCTGCTCAACCTTAACCTGCTCTTTGATAAACAGCTTTCCACGACCGGTATGATGATTTGCGAGTCCAACGACCTGCCGCGCCAGCGCTACTCGCTGCGCACGGCCATGCGTGTCATGCTCGATTCCGATTCGTACCGTCGCGAACTGCTCGATCATGCGGTCGCCTTTGAACATCGCTACCCGTACTACATCAAGGGCGGTTTTGCCGCCGTGGTGGGCGTTCAGGTCCTGCTCTTTGTCCTGTCGACGGTTCTCGATATCGACAATAACGGCAAGATCATCCTGCTTGTCATTTGGATCATCTCGGTCATTGCCATCTGCGGCTGGCTTATCAATATCGAATATATCCGCGCGAGCCTCAATACCCAGATGCGCATCTCGGCGCTTTCGGATGAGGACCTGCGTCGCGAGATGCGCGAGCACACGGCCGCCATTCCTGCCGCCCGCTACATGTTTGGCCTCAACGCCAGCGAGCGTGGTGCCAAGGGCGGCGATCAGTCCACGGGCCGCTTGCCGCATATAGGCTCGAACCATAAATCTCAGGACAGCGACAGCACAGCCACAAATGATGGAGATGCCACTCCGCTTGGCAAGCACTCCAAAGGAGGTGAGGCATAAATGAAGAACATCCTGCATCTGTTTAAGCGCGATGTCCAAAATGTGTCTCGCTCCGTAATCGGCTTGGTTGTCGTGATGGGCCTCGTTATCGTACCGTGCCTGTACGCGTGGTTTAACATCGCCGGCAGCTGGGACCCGTACGGCAACACCGGCAATCTTAAGATCGCCGTGGTCAACACCGATGAGGGTTACGAGAGCGATCTGATCCCCGTTGAGGTCAACGTGGGTGAAAACGTGACCGCCACCCTGCGCGGCAACGAGAGCTTCGATTGGGTTGTACTCAACAATCGAGAAAAGGCCATCGAGGGCGTCAAATCGGGCGCATACTATGCGGCTGTCGTTATCCCTAAGACGTTTAGTGCCGATATGATGACGCTCTTTTCGACCGACGTGAAGCATGCCGATATCGAGTTCTACGAGAATCAGAAGGCCAACGCCATTGCCCAGATCGTGACCGAGAAAGGGTCGAGTGCCGTCCAGAGTCAGGTTAACGAGACCTTTACCGAAACCATTACGACCATCGGGCTCAAGACCGTGTCCAGCCTGCTCGATTACATGAGCACCGACCAGGTGAGTAACTTTATCGCCAACCTGTCGTCGACACTCGGCGATTCGGTCGAGGACCTGCGGGATGTTCAGGCCAGCGCAACGTCTCTTGCGGGCATTTTGAGCTCCACGTCCGATTCGCTGACGTCGGCGAGCGGCATGCTCAAGCAGACCGGTGCCGTCGATGAGTCGACAAAGCAGCTCATGGAACATGCCAAAAGCGGCATCGATGATTCCAAAGAAGCGCTTAAGGCGGCAAACGATGCCATCGATGCCGCGATCGATGGAAGTGCGGGTTCGTTCGACAATGTGTCTGCCGAGCTCTCGAAGGCGTTCGATGCCGCGAACCAGCATGTCGACCTTACGGTGTCCCAACTCAACGATGCCGCTGCGGTCCTCAATGCGCGCGCCAAGGATATCGATGCGATGGCTGATCAACTCCGCAGCCTTGCCGACCAGGTGAGCGATGAGAATTTGAAGGACGGTCTCAAGTCTGCCGCGACGTCGCTGGGCAGAATCGCCGTTGAGTACCGCAACAATGCCACGGATCTGGCGGCCACCGCGAAGTCTCTCTCCGATAGCATGGCCGAGGTCAACAACTCGCGTGCCGAGGTCGATCAGGCCATCGCCGACGCCAAGGCGGGCGTCTCGGGTGCCAAGATCGATTACGACTCCACATTCTCGGCCAAGGCTAAGGAGCTCAAGAAGACCATTTCGGGTGTTTTGGATTCGCTGAACGGCATCTCGAGCGATCTTGATAGCGCTGTTGCCGGTCTAACCGATGCATCCGGTTCGCTGGCAAAGGGCCTCTCCAAGGCTGCAAAGCTGGTCAACAAGGCTTCCGATCAGCTGGGTGAAGCGTCCGGTAAGATCAGTGCCTTTAAGGACGAGCTCGACGGTGCCCTTATGTCGGACGATCTGGCCACGATCAAGACGATGATTGGCAATGATCCCGAGGGTTTGGCCGTGTCGCTTTCCGGTCCCGTCGCGCTCGATCGCAAGCCGGTCTATCCGATCCGCAACTACGGCTCGGCCATGGCGCCGTTCTACACGATTCTGTCGCTCTGGGTCGGCTCGATCGTGCTGGCGGCCATGATGAAGGTGTCGGTTGACGACGAACTCATCAATGAGTTAATCCCCGTGCGCTTGCACGAGATCTACCTGGGCCGCTACCTGTTCTTTGGCGGTCTGGCCCTGCTGCAGGCAACGCTCGTGTGCGCGGGCGACATCCTGTTCTTTGGCATCCAGTGCGACGACCCGCTGCAGTTTGTGCTGGCGGGCTGGGTCGCGAGTCTCGTGTTCTCCAATATCGTCTACACGCTTACGGTTTCGTTTGGCGATATCGGCAAGGCGCTCGCCGTCGTGCTGCTGGTCATGCAGGTCGGCGGTTCGGGCGGCACGTTCCCCATCGAGATGACCGGCCCCGTGTTCCAGGCGATCTATCCGTTCCTACCGTTCACCCACGGCATCAACGCCATGCATGCCGCCATGGCCGGTGCCTACCATATGGAGTACTGGATTGAGTTGGGCATCTTGGCAAGCTATCTGATCCCGTCGCTGGCCCTGGGCGTCGTCTTCCGCCGCCCAGTCATCAAAGCCAACGACTGGATCATCGAAAAGCTTGAAAGCACGAAACTTATTTAGTGCAACAGCGTGACATTGACGAAACATCGAGGTTTACTCTGCCGACGCTTTAGTGGGCTGGATTGCGATGCAGTGCTGGTTGTTGCTACAGTAGCGGGGCGTGCCGGGGGTCCGGTGCGCCCTGTTTTTATTTGACCATGAGGCGGCACGCAGCCATACGCGTGCGGACACCACGCCCAGACTGAGTGCGAGGATGCCCTATGGCCCAGAATGCCGTTGATGAAATCGAAAACATGCCCGATAGCCCCGTCGCACGGGAGGACCTGGGCGCCGGCGGCACCTCCCGCGGCGCCGGCGCGCGTTCCCCGTTCTTCTGGAAGGTCTTGCTGCTATCGGTGGCGGTCATCTGGGGTTATTCCTTTACCACCATGAAAGATGCGCTCGACACCATTCCGGTGTTCGAACTGCTCTATATTCGTTTTCTTCCGGCTTCGCTGGTTATGTTCGCCATCTTCCACAAACGCATCATCGTGCACTTTAATGCCCGCAACCTTATCGTCGGACTTGGTATGGGCACACTTATGTGGGGCGCGTACGGTTTGCAGACGATTGGCCTGGCACAGACCACGGCGGGCAAGAGTGCATTTTTGACGGGTACCTATTGCATCCTCGTGCCGTTTGCAAGCTACGTCCTAAGCGGCGAAAAGCTTACCCGTTACAACTTGGGCGCCGCGTTGCTGTGCCTGGCGGGCATTGGCTTGGTGGCGCTCGATAGCGTCGAGTTCAATGCCGGCGATGCCATTACGCTGGGCGGCGCGGTCTTCTTTGCCATCCAGATGGCGGTGACCGCCAAGTACGGTCGCAAGATGGATATCAACGTCATCACGTTTTGGATGTTTGTGGGCAATGGTGTCCTAAGCCTGATCTCGTCGCTGTTGTTCGAGACCCAAGCGCCCTCGTCCGTGTGGACGCCGAGCTTTATCTGCGTAATGGCCTTTCTCTCGGTGGGCTGCACGTGCGTGGCGCTGCTCATCCAAAACGTCGGCTTGGCGCACGTCCCGGCCTCGACGGGCTCACTGCTGCTTTCGATGGAGTCGCCATCGGGCGTGTTGTTTTCGGTGCTGCTGATGGGGGAGGCGCTCACCTCGCGCCTGCTTGCCGGCTTTGCGCTCATCTTCCTGTCGATCATTTTGAGTGAGACGCATTTCGATTTCTTGCGCCGAAAATCTCGCCCGCAATTGTAAACAACTTGTTGCGCCGCCCTCCCAGGGCGGCATTTTTTATGTCATGCCTTTACAGTTGTGCCTTGCACTTTACGCTATCAAAGTGCGTGCTGCAAAAACGTTACTGGAGGGCATCTATGGCACCAGCTCTGTCCGATTTTCAACCGCAACCAGCGCCTCAGGCTACCACGGCGGCGCAGACCGCTATCGGCGATGGCCTGGTCAAAGAAGCCCAGGCATTTGCCGATGAGCTCGCTGCGTGGCGACACGATCTACACCAGATGCCCGAGCTCGGTAACAATCTTCCGCAGACGTCTGCCTATATCCAGGCACGTCTGGACGAGATGGACATCCCCCATACCACGCTCGTCGACGGCTCCTGTGTTGTTGGCCTGATCGGTGCCGGTGCGGCCGCGGCCGCTCAGGGCAATGGCACGTGCAAGGACGAGCAGGCCGGAACGGTCGTCATGCTCCGAGGCGATATGGATGCCCTACCCGTTGTCGAGGAATCCGGCGAGCCCTTTGCATCCACCAATGGCTGCATGCATGCTTGCGGTCACGATATGCACGCGACGGCGCTGCTTGGTGCGGCGCGCCTGCTCAAGGCCCGCGAGGCCGAGCTTGTGGAGGCCAACGCCACGGTGAAATTGCTGTTCCAGCCGGGCGAGGAGACCTTTGAGGGGGCACGCGCAGCCATCGCCGATGGCCTGCTGCAGAACCCGCGCCCTCAGGCGGCCTTTGCCATGCATGTCAACAGCCAGTCGCCGCTTGGCCTGGTGCTCTACGGCAGCCCGGCGCTCTCGGGCGTGTACGGTTTCCGCATCACGCTCCAGGGCAAGGGCGGCCATGGCTCGAGCCCCGAGATCTGCATCGACCCCATCGCGGCCGGCGTCCACGTGCACCTGGCGCTCCAGGAGCTTATCGCCCGCGAGGTGCCGGCGGCCAAGGAAGTCGCACTTACCGTTGGTAAGTTCGCTGGCGGCCTGGCGGCCAACGTCATCCCCGACACCTGCGTGCTCGAGGGAACGCTGCGCGGCTTTGATGTTGAGCTCATGGAGCACCTCAAGACCCGCATCGCGGAGGTCGTTAACGGTGTTGCCACAACATATCGTACGCCGGCGACCATCGAGACGCTTTCGGATGTTCCGCCGCTTGTACTCGACAGCGATATGACTCAGGCGTCGCTTGGCTACGTGGGCGCAGTGCTGCCCAAGGCGGCTTTCTTGCCGCTTTTCCATGCCATGGCGAGCGAGGACTTTGCGCTTATCTCGAGCGAGATTCCGAGTGCGTACTTTACCGTGGGCGCGGCCGTAACCGACACGGACGAACACTTTGCCCAGCACCATCCCAAGGCACGTTTTAACGATGCCGAGCTGCCGCTCGGTGCCGCGGCCTATGCCGCCGTCGCTCTCGGATACATTGCGGACCACAAGGAGTAACCAATGCCCCAGCAACGTAAGTTCTTCCCCGGCTGGCTCGTGGTGACCTCCGGCTTCGTGATCATGGCCACGTGCTACACGATTTTCGTCAACTGCATGAGCCTGTTCCAGCCGCTGATCGTCAGCGACCTGGGCATTTCCCTTGCGCAGTACAACATCTCCAACGCTATCTCCACCGTGGTGAGCGTCGTGGGTTCGCTCGTTATCGGCCATGTTGCCGATAAGGTGAGTGGCCGCGTATTGGGCTCGCTCACCGTTATCGCCACCTCGGCGGTGCTCGCGGGCATGAGCTTTGTGGGCGAGCTGTGGCAGGTCTACGTGCTCTTTGCCGTTTCGGGCTGCTTCGCTGTGGCCTCGACCCGCCTGCTCATTAGCCTGGTGACCGCCAACTGGTTTACGGCCAAGCGAGGCCTTGCCATTTCCATCGCACTTTCGGGTTCGGGCTTTGGCGGCGCTATTCTGTCTCCCATCGTGAGCTCGCTTATCGTGAGCGTTGGCTGGCGTTCCGCCTTCCTGGTACTCGCTGCCGTCTGCATGGTGGCGGCGCTGCCCATCACGGCCTACTCCTTCCGCACCAAGCCTTCTGAGATCGGCCTTAAGCCGCTCGGCGAGAACCCGGGCGATCCGTCCGTCTCGACGGCTGGCGACAAGGACGAGCACACGGCG
>URWS01000035.1 GCA_900551605.1 uncultured Collinsella sp.
CCTCCAATAACTCTTGGGCGACAACGCACGCTATACCCCCAAACGCTCTAAACCCCAAGTCTGCCCATCAGGAAATCGACTGCAGAAACGATTTTGATGCCGTCAATGTCGGTCGGATGGCTTCCCCGGCGAACGACGACGATCTTCTCGTAACCGCCGGTAATCTTCTCGAGCGACCTGAGCTCAAATGGACGCAGCTCGCGCTTACGCGTCGCCTCCTCGTCAATCGACTCTGTGACCTGAATAAACTTACGATCCGAGCCGTCGCCTATCGCAACAAAGTCGATTTCGGCATCTCGAAGATGACCCGTGAAGACCTGGTATCCGTCATAGACAAGGCGATTGTAAACGGCATTTTCGAGAACACGCCCGCTGTCGCTGCCGCGATACCCATCCAAGAAAGCTCGAAGCCCCAGATCCTCAATGTAGAACTTGCCACCGGTCTTCAAAATGTCCCGACCCTTAATATCAAATCGGCGCGCGTGCGAGAAGATATAGGTCTCCTCAAGGGCAGACACACAAGTGTCCACGACGCCGTGCGAGGACTTCGCCCCGTTCTCTGCCAGCGTTCCAACGATCTTATTAATTGATGTCGGGTTTGAAATGTTATCAGCCAAGTAGGAAGTGACGCGGTCGAGCACACTCCTGCTCGTCACCGACCGTCTACCCCGACGCGCCTCGCGAGCCAAAATGTCGCGCCCGACGATTGTTTGGTACGTGCTCCAGATATAGTCCTTCATTTCCTGCTCCGGTAGCTTTGAAGCAGCGAGAAACGGCAGGCCTCCAAACGTAAGATAACGGTCGAGAAGATCGTCGAGCGCAACGATGTCCTCCCGACCAAAAACAACGAGCCTATTCGTGACGTCAGTCGGACCAAGAAAGTCGACATATTCCGAAAAAGTGAGCGGATGCATCCGAATCTCGACATACCTGCCCGAGATTAAGGTCGCAATCTCTGACGAGAGGAGAAAAGCATTCGAACCCGTAACATATATATCGCAGTCCCGGTCGACACGAAGTGCGTTAATCGCCTTCTCCCATCCGGCAACCTCCTGGAGCTCGTCGAAGAAGAGATAGCACCTCTTGCCAGCAGGCATTAGGCCGTCGACGTGGCGGTAAAGCTCTCGCCAATCACGCACGCCCTCCAGCTCAAACGACTCCATCTTAAAGGTCAAAAGACACTCGGATGGAACGCCGTTATCCTCCAAATGTTTGCGCATCATGTCCAGAAGCGTCGATTTGCCACAACGGCGCATACCCGTTACGACCTTGATGACATCCGCATCACGAAAGGCGATCAACTTTTCGAGATATCGATTTCTAGGAACCATCCGTCTATCCATCGCCCGCCCCAATCTGCAAGTTTTTCTCACAGCATGACAAAGATTTGCGAATTCTGCAAGTTTTTCTCACGCAACGATAAGAACTTGCAGACTCTCCTCGGAGCCATTTGCGGTCGGATTCCGGCGAGGCCATGCAAAGCAGCAGGCCACGTGGCAACGACCAATGCCAGCTCTTTACAGAGTCTCCGCCCCATTAGCATCCCCATGCCACCTCGCCCCTCTCGAACGAAACAAATCTAGGTAGATACACCCCGAGCCAACAAACGCAACCATACGTCCGATGTAAAGCCCGCAAGTTAATTACCTCCCACCTATCGTGCTGGCGCCTCGACCGCCATAGACACCAAATGCCCCCGCCAGACACCTGCCTCAAAATACTGCAGCAAGAAATGACGACACGACGCAGTTCGATGTCCCCCATGTGTATCGTCTTGACAAATGGATTCTTTTATATGAGCTGGCCGCATTGAGACAAATCCAATAGAATGAACCTTTGCATTTTTGCCACGCACGTTCGAAGGGAGTCAAAGTGAAGGCAGCCTCTTTCTTCAGCGGAATCGGCGGTATTGACCTCGGCTTCGAGCGTGCCGGCGTTGAAATCGTCTTCCAAAGCGAAATCAATAACTTTTCGCGGGCAGTGCTACAAAAGCACTGGCCGGATGTCCAGCTAGCAGGAGATATCAATGAAGTCCAACCCGAAAGCATCCCCCAAGCAGAAGTCTATTTCGGAGGATTCCCCTGCCAAGACCTTTCGCTTGCCAACCAAGGAAAGCGCCTCGGTCTTGCCGGATCGCGAAGCGGACTCTTCTTTAAGTTCGCAGAACTCGTCGCTGCCGCAAAGCCTCGATGGATTTTTATCGAAAACGTTCCCGGACTCCTCAACTCAAACAACGGAGAAGATTTCAGAGCCCTGCTCACCAAATTGGATGAGCTCGGGTATTGCGTATCATGGCGAGTACTGGACGCAAAATACTTTGGAACACCCCAACGACGTCGCCGCGTCTATATTGTCGGAAGTCTTGGAAACTTCGGCTCCGCTGAGGTACTTTTTGGACAAGGAGCAGCTCGAATCTCTTCTAAATCGCGCAGAAGCACGGACCACTCCTATGCCCCAGGACTTGAAAAAGAGCATCGAGTCTCAGATTACTACTCTATCCAACACGCCGGGATTGGCAGAAAACCTTCAGCGGGCCCGCAAGCAAAAGGATATAGAAACGACGGAGAAACTTACACTTGCGATTCAAGAGGAAGCTCCGACGCTATTTGTCAGACGCATGCTTCCTTTAGAGTACGAGAGACTCCAGGGGTTTCCGGACGACTGGACTCTCGTAGATGGACAGCTCTAGGAAACGCTGTCTGTGTGCCCGTTATAGAATGGATTGCGCGCCGTATCGTCGAGGTCGATAAGGCTCAGAACAGCTAGAACGGAATGTCAATCCTTTCATTCTCAAGACTGTAGAATTGCCCCTGAAATGCCTCCAGGGTCGGTTGTCCTTGGTTGATTAGTGCTTGAACAAACGTCTGGTAGTTCGTATACAGCGTCCGGTCTTCATCGATTGTCAATGGAATGGGGCCGTCCTCAACAGGGCGGCTCTTGTCCTCTTTAAAGGCGAGAAGAGCCAACGTCCAGTTGTAATCCTTCAAATCGGGTAGATTCACCGACTCTAGCCGCTCCATAAGATAGTCATAGAGAAGTGTGCCCACACAAAACGCAATCCCAAGGCCTTTCCATGTCTTCATGGCGATATTGCCCTTGATTAGAAATTGCTCTTGTTGTCTTCTCCAAGCATTAGTGACCAAAGTATTTGCAGTTGTTTCGGCACGCAGCTGCTCATTCGTCCTCTCGTTTTCAGTCGTGTTTTTCCATTTGCGAACACGCTGAGTAATTTTGCCGGTATCAGATGTTTCTCCACCGCCTTGCATTTCAAGAACAAGTCGATTAGGACCAGATGTCGACGACTCCCCGCTGCGCGTGGTAATTATAAAATCAGCATGATATGCACTGCCCTTGCTTACTCGAAGGGACTCTTCTCGTTTGACGCAGACATCAGACGGATCAATGCCCCCATCAAATATATGCTGCGCAGCCATAGTAAGTATTTTCTTTTGATGCGAACAAAGCGGGACATCTTTTTTGGTGGAGCACAATCTCTCCGAACACGATATCCAGAGTACTCCGTCCTGATCCCTTACCGAACAGACCGGCTCGTTTTTTGCTTTAAGCTTCTTGCACGTATTACCGCCGGAGAAGGGACAGTGCGGAACCGACCCTTCCGGGCTCCATCCGGCATGTGGAATATCTATGGGGTGAATGGGCGTCAAAGCGTCTGTTCTTTGACCATAATACTCTGCAACTCTCGTACTCATTTCCCATCCAATCGTAATGCTAGGTAGCTGGATAAAGGACGCTTTTAGCCAAGCGGTACACAGTCACACCATTAATGGTATAGCTGCAATCCAATTCTAATTTACCCCTTGAATACCATATCGTTGTGATATTCAATAAACTCCGCCCTAGGACTTGATTGTTTGGGCAGTGTAATTCGCTCACCGTTATAACGCCATAGATACTCATCTTTGGGCGCCTCGTGCCCAACCATGCTAGACACTATAATCTTCAAATCCTTCGTTATGGTTATAAGCCCTTGGTCAAATGCCCTATCGAGAAGAGCATTCAAAAGCAATCCGTTGTCTGGCGCAAGCCTCTCAGTTTTGGGATCGGACGCCTTCCATGGCTTGATGTGGCTTGCTACCAGTAATTTCTGATTCGATAGACCTGTTAAACAACAATGCGAGTTGTAATTAACGAGCAATGTATTACGAAAGAACCGCTGATTAACGCGGGCTGAGATAATCACATCACGATCTCGTCCTTCCGGCAAGCTAGCTCCAATTGCATCTTGCAGATCGTCGCTCATCACATCGCCCGAATCAAGTTGATCAAGCTGGCCAAAGAAAGCATCAGCCGCTTCCTCAATCAACTCGTCGCCACCCGATGAGTACTCCGCCCATACCATCTTGTCCATCTTGCTGGCATTAACCATTCCCACCTTGCCGCGCGCACGACGTCGTTCATCAAACGAAGCGAGGTTCCATATCTTCAAGGAAACCGCTGCCGGCGTTCTACCGATGGCGCGGGCTAACGTCTGCACGTCCTCACCTTTGTCATCAATCAACCTTGCAGGCAGAGCAAGGTACAAAAACAACGCCGCCAGGGTTTCTTCCCTCGACCAGTTTTTTCTTCGCTCCGCCATATCGACCATCTCGCTTGCACGTCATTTGCTCAGTGAGACCAGGATAACCCAAAGTACCCGATTCAAAACTGTCCCGGACGATTCCCCGCGCCACCCAAAAACTCATCCAACATTAATCTTGGCTCAAGAATCGCTTAATCTATAACCTGCACTATAGAGTTCGACCAAGGGCGGGGCGGCGCCACGCAGGTCGCCGAACGCAACGCTCGCGCCCGGGCAAATCGCCCGGCGTCGCGCCCATCGAACGAAAGGACAGGTCATGGACGACCTCGAAAAAGTTGAAACCATCCGCACCAAGTGCAACGTGAGCTACACCGATGCCAAGGCAGCACTCGATGCCGCCGACGGCAACATCCTAGATGCCATCATTTGGCTCGAGTCGCAGGGCAAGACCCAGACCACGTCAGCGCACGCCGCCACCGAGTCCGAGCCGGTCAATGAGCCCTCGGCCGAGATGGTCGCCGCGCAGGCCGCCTACGAGAAGTCGAGCGAAAAGACCGACTTCTCCAAGAAGATGGACAGCGTGTGGGAGTACCTCAAAAAGCTCTTCCGCCTGAGCCTAGACACCAAGTTTATCGCCACGCGCCGCGACGCGATCATCCTCAACATTCCCATCCTGATCCCCATCGTCGCGCTGTTTGCCTGGGGCGCCACGATATGGCTGATGCTGATTGGCCTGTTCTTTGGCATGCGTTACCGCATCGATAGCGACGGCGACGTACCCGGCAGCATCAACAACCTTATGAATCACGCTGCCGATGCCGCGGACGACATCAAGCAAAATCTCAACGACGACAAGTAATCGCAGACGGGGGCACGCATGGCACGGATCCTGATCGTAGAGGACGAGGAGAAAATCGCCCGCTTTGTGACGCTCGAGCTGGAGCACGAGGGCTACCAGGTGGAGCACGCCGCCGACGGCCGCACCGCCGTGGACCTGGCGCTGGAGCGCGACTACGATCTGATTCTGCTCGATGTGCTGTTGCCGCAGCTCAACGGCATGGAGGTGCTGCGGCGCATCCGCAAGCACAAGGATGTGCCGGTGATTATGGTTACCGCGCGCGATGCCGTGATGGACAAGGTGGCCGGGCTCGATGCCGGCGCCGACGATTACCTGACCAAGCCATTTGCGATTGAGGAGCTGTTCGCACGGATCCGCGTGGCGCTGAAGCGCTCGGAGGCCGTGCGGGCGGCTTCGGGCGTTGGCGGCGCCGGGGCCAGGACGGGCACGGCGAGCGGCGCGGGTGTCGGCGCCGCTGCGATACCCCCGGTCAGCGACTCTGCCCAGGCTTCCGCCTCGCCCTCCCCCGCTACGCTCACCGTTGGCTCAGTCGTGCTCGATCCCGGCCGCCGCGAAGTCACAGTCGGCGGCTCGCCCATCGCGCTCACGGCTCGCGAGTTCGACGTCCTCGCCCTGCTTATGGCGCATGCCGAGACCGTGCTCACACGCGAGCGCATCGCGCACGAGGCGCTGGGCTACGAATACGTGGGCGACACCAACAACGTCGACGTGCACATCGCGCACCTGCGCGCCAAGATCGAGGACGCCGGCGGCGCCCGCATCATCCAGACCGTGCGCGGGGTGGGCTATGCCTGCCGTGCGTAACGCCGAGGCCAAGCGCGTCACCTCCATCGCCCGCGCCATCAACTGGGGCTATATGTGGCGCCGCCTCATGAGCTACGTCTGGCTCGATCTGTTGCTGGTGGTTGTTGCGGCGGCGATCCTCGTCTATGGATACAACCAGACGCTGCCCGACGGCGCGTTTACCGCGGGATGGATTCCCAGCGCCACCGTTCACGGCATGTCGCTGGCTCCCGCGCGCGGCTGGGACCTGACCACACTCACCTATACCGTCGAGCTTGCGCGTAGCACCAAGACCTTCCCCCTCGCACAGGACCTCGTCACGCTATGGCCTCTCTACCTTGTCGTTGCGGGCTGGCAGGTTATCAGCGTGCTCAACATGCTCGGCGGCGCCCGCCGCGTGCGCCGCACCATGGCGCCGCTCAACGATCTGGCCCTGCGCGTGGACGAACTCGGCCGCATGCAGCTCTCCGGCGGCAAGATGGAAACGCTCGAGCAGGCCATCGAGCGCGCAAGCGTCGACTCGCCGAGCGTCACCACCGGCGACGCCGACCTGGCAAGCATCGAGGTCGCGCTCAACCGCCTGCTGCGCCAGATGCAAGAGGCCAAGCTGCAGCAGATGCGCTTTGTCAACGACGCGAGCCACGAGCTGCGCACGCCCATCGCGGTGATTCAGGGCTACGTGAACATGCTCGACCGCTGGGGCAAAGACGACCCGGACGTGCTGGCAGAATCCATCGCGTCCCTCAAGGCCGAAAGCGAGCACATGCAAGAGCTCGTGGAACAGCTGCTGTTTTTGGCACGCGGCGACGCCGGACGCACGGTCCTGCGGCGTGCGAATACCAACCTGGCCGCGCTGGTCGGCGAGGTATGCGAGGAGTCACAGATGATCGATGCCGCGCACACGTATCGACTGGCGTACGACGCTGCGCTTGTCAGCGACCCGCGCTGCGACGCGCCCGTTGACGTGGCGCTCGTGAAGCAGGCTCTGCGCGTGATCGTGCAAAACGCCGCCAAGTATTCGGACGCGGGCACGCCCATCTCGTTTGGCGTAGCGCCGGATGCGGGCGCAGGCACGATCGACATAAGTGTTGAGGACGAGGGTATCGGCATGAACCAGGAATCCGCAGCTCACGCGTTTGAACGGTTCTACCGCGCCGACAACGCACGCGATGCCGGCGCGCAGGGCTCGGGTCTGGGGCTTGCCATTGCCAAGTGGATCGTCGATAGCCATGGTGGTGTCATTGGCGTGACCTCAGTCGAGGGCGTCGGCAGCCGCTTTACGATTCGCCTGCCGCGGTAGGAAGCCCCTCGGCATAAAAAAGGGATAGGGCCAGGCGGCTCTATCCCTTTTTGCTAGCTATAGCAGCCTGTGCGCTACTCGCGGCACAGATGCACGGCGAAGCCGGCGAACTCGCGCTTAAAGTACACGAGCTTGGTGCCGCCGTCGGGCAGCAGCACGCGCGACTCCTCGTTGACCTCGAGCCCGCGCTCGGCAAACCACTTCTCGGCCGCATCGATGTCGTTGACGGCAAAGCCAATGTGGCCCTTGGTGCCACGACCGTTCTGCTTCATGACCTCGACCAGCGAATCGTTAAAGTACGAAACCGGGGTCTCGATAACGGGCAGGCCCATCATCGTCGAGAACAGCTCCGCGATCTCCAGGGCGTCTGCCGGGTCGGTAGCGTTGATGCCCACATGGGCAACGCGCATGCCAAAGAGCTCGACCGGACTGGCGTTCTGTTCATTCATACAGGTAGCGCCTACTGAGCCATGACGTCGAGGACGGCCTTCTCGGCAGCGACGCGGTTCATGCCGGTCATGAAGGGCACGCCACTCACGTACGGGCAGGTGAGGCCCTCGGGGGCAACGGTGGTGGCGATCAGCAGGTCGGCGCCCTCGTCGCAAGCGTCCTTGGCCTCGGAGATGGCGCACTGCACGATCTCATACTTGCCGGCATAACCGTTGGCGTCGAGCATGGTGGCGACCTTCTGGGCAACGAGCGTGGAAGTAGCAGCGCCAGCACCGCAAGCCAAAACAATCTTCTTCATAGGTAATGTCTCCCTTCGAGGTTTACTTTAGGTAAGTGTACCGCAGCGAGCGATGGCGCTCGGCCTCGATGCACTTTTATGCCAGTTTGCTTGCGCGCTGCGTATAATACATCTAGTACATGTTGTCATACCGCTCGCTTTACGAGCGACTAAGGACTCTGAAATGCCCGATTCCCGCACCCTCTGGACCGCCGTCGTTATCATCTGTATCGCCGTGTCGGTGTTCTTTAGCGTCAAAAAACGCACCACGTTTAAGCGCCTGCAGCAGCTTATGGCCGCCAAGCAGTGGGACGAGTTCGACCGTTTGCTCGACTCCAAACTCACCAGTATGCTGTATCCGCGTTACAACCGCGACTATCTGCGCCTGAACTCCTATCTGCTGCGCGAGGACCACAAGCGCGCCGACGAGATGTTCGAGCTACTACTGGGCCTTAACCTGCCCAAGATGCAGCGTGTCGACCTAGTGATCAAGGCCTTCAACTATTACGTTGGCCAGGAGGACCGCAAAAAGTCCAAGGAGCTGCTGCACGAGATCAAGGGCTTCGAGGGCGGCCAGGCCGAGACGGTCGCACGCGAGTGCCAGCTGATGTACGACACGATGATCCTCAAGCGCCACAACGACATCCCCGAGCTGGAGCGCATGCTCAAGGAGGCCGGTGACGACAAGGTCAAGAGCTGCCGCCTGGAATACCTGCTCGCCCTGCAGTACAAGAACAAGGGCGACGAGGCCAAGTTCCAGGAGTTCCTGGAGAAGTCGGGCCAGCACTCGATGGCCGTCAACGCGTAACGGACGGCTTGTGCTAGACTTCTAGTCTTACGGGGGCGTGGCGGAATTGGCATACGCAGGAGACTTAAAATCTCTCGCCGCAAGGATTGTGGGTTCGAGTCCCACCGCCCCTACCATATGGAGCTTTCGAGCCCGTGTCCCCAAGGGATGCGGGCTCACTTCTTTTAGATGCCGGTGGGACTCGAACCCGC
>URWS01000036.1 GCA_900551605.1 uncultured Collinsella sp.
GAGCGAGATGACCGCTGCCGTCACAAACAGCTGCTTGAGCGCGCAAAACCGCAGCTCCCGGTTGAGCGTGGCGAGCATTTCCTCCTCGGCCACCACGATGTCGCCCACCACGCCGCCGTCGTTAAACAGGCTGTAGTAGTCGCGGTAGCGCGGATAGAAGTTGACCTCGACCGACACTACAAAGTTGACGGTCGTGACAAGGATCGTCAAAAACGCGATGAGCGCCGGCACATCGTGGTAGGGTGCGCCATAAAACAAGCCCTTGACCTGCACGCCAATGGGGCCGGCCCAAATAATTACCAGATGTGCAAAGAGTCCCAGGTTGGTAAACAGGCCCGTGAGTGCCAGCGGCATAAACTGATCGAGCCAGCGCAAAAAGAGCCAGGGGCTACGTTCGCTCTGAGGAAAATACCGGTACAGCAGCACCACGTCCCAAGCGAGCATCACACCGTAGCCCAGGGCGATCGAGGCCAGCAGGCCCTCGACCGGCGGCAGCCCCAGTGCCAGCGCGGCCAAGGCACACAGGCACGCCACGCCAATGGCCGCGGCAAAGCTGCACAGAATACCCCGGTAGTCCTTAATAGCGGTGAGATAGCTCATGCCGTTCCAGTTGACGATCATAATGTTGAACAGCCACAGGCACAGCAGCCCCTGCAGTAGCGTGGCGCCCGAGAACAGCAAAAATACGCCGTAGAGCACCGTGCCCGCAACGAGCATGATGGCGTTGGAGCCCCAAAACGAGGGCAAGACCTCTTCTTCGCGCTCGGCAAACAGCATGTCCGCCAAAAAGCGCGTGACAGGCATGGAGAAAAAGCTCGTGAGCGTAAGCGACGCCAGAAGCGTATAGGTCACCATGCACACCAGCAGATCCTGGTTGGCGCGGCCCACGTCCCACAGACCGCACAGCACCAAAATGCCCACCTGCAACAGTACGCCCAGCAGCATGGGGCCCGTGCACACGATGCCGGCGTAGCCATAGGCGCGCATCGTGGCAAACAGACCCTTGCGCTTAAACAGGCGCTTGAGCTCAAAACCGATTCCGGCCACCGGCTACACCTCCTTCTTGGGCAAATTGAACGCGCGAGCCGTCTCGTCGTACAGCGCACGATAGTTGGCGAGCATCTGCTCGTGTAGGTAGTAGGTCGCCACGCGACGCTGGCCGCGCTCCCCCATTTCCAGACGGCGGGCACGGCTCGCGCACATGCGCTCCATGGCATCGGCCAGACCCTTGCGATACATGGGCGGGCTCACATATCCGGCAACGCCAAAGTCGTCGCCGGGGGCGCCCTCGAGCAGCTCGCGGCAGCAGCCCACCTCGGTCGTCACGCAGGGACGGCGCGATGCAAGCGACTCCAGCACGCTGAGCGGCTGACCCTCGGAGATGCTCGTCAAAATGGTAAAGTCGAGCTTTTCCATGTACTCGACCACGTTGACGCGGCCGGTAAAAATCAGGTCGTGCACGCCCAGGGTGTCGACGAGCGCATGGCACTCGGCGCCGTACTCTTCGTCGTCCACGCCGCCCATGATGTGCAGGCGCACCTTGGGCAGGCGCTCGTGCAGCTCAAAGAAGGCATAGATCATGGTCTTGACGTCCTTGATGGGCGCCAGGCGCACCACCGCGCCAATGTCCACCCAGCCGTCATCGGGCTTTAAGGGAATGTCCTTAAAGCGGTCGAACTGGATGCCGTTGGGGATGACCAGGCATTTGTCCGCATCGCAGCCCATATCGATCTGCGTCTTGCGGGCGTTATGGAACAAACTGGTCACGCGGAAGGCACGGCGGTAGATCTCCTCCGAAAGCAGGTAGAAAAAGCGAATCCAGCGGTCCTTAAACGACGGCACCACCCAGTCGGCGCGAATGATCTCTTCCTCACGCTCGCGGGTATAGATGCCGTGCTCGGTCAGCAGTACCGGCGCATGGGAAACGCTCGAGCCCAGGCAGGCGAGCAGACCACCGTAGCCGGTCGAGATGGCATGGTACACATCGGCCACCGGTACCTCGCTGCCCAACAGGTAGAGCACGGGAAGCAGCATAGAGCGCAAAGTGTGGAATGCGTCGGCAAAGGGCGTGTAGGGGTATTCTGCCAGGCACACGTCGCGGAAGATGTCCATAAACGTTCGGCTCTGCAAAAACGAGAGCGGATGCACGCGACGGCGGTGGAAAATATCGAACAGAACATCCCAATCCGGATTGGAGAGCGACACCAGGCGGCGTAGCGCCTCGCGCTCGCGGTCGTCAAAACTGGCTTCGTGCTGCTCGCCCGAAAGCCGCAGGGCATCGTCCAGGAACACCTCGTGCACCTCGACCACGTTGCCGGGCAGCTCGTAGACAAACTTGCCGCGGTCGGCAGCATGCGCGCCGATCACCCATAGCACAAACTCATGCTCGGGCATGGCCGTAATGTAGCCATGCATCCAGGTAGATACGCCGCCGTGCACATAGGGGTAGCAACCCTCGAGTACCAAGCAGATTCTCATTTATCGCCACCCTCCTTGCGCTCGATCGTCACGGTCTTATCATTTGCCTTGACCAGATACAGATTGCCCGTAAGGTGTGTCAGTTCGCCACCCGTCACCGCACCCGGCTCGCCATTATTGGCGCGGAACATGAGCCACGCCTCGTCGTGGAAATTGCCCAGGCTGAGCGTCCAGGCATCCGCGCTGGTATCCACGCTCACCGTCACGGACGAAAAACGCTGGATGGCACCGGAGCACTCCGACGCCGTCTGGTGCCGCAGATCGGGCGCGGATTTGGTAAGCCAGTCCAGGTAGTCGGTCAGGCCGCCCTTGTAGACCTCCCAACCCTCCTTGGCGCCGCGATCGGGGTCCAACAGGTCGTCCGGGTGCATAAAGTGCGTACTCACGTAGTGCATGTTGAGCTCGGACACGGCAGCCAGGCGCATATAGGAATCGTCGACCATGCCGCCCGAGACAATACGTGGCTGCTCCACAATGCCATCGCTCGCCACGCCAAACTCCTGCACGTAGGGCAGGTCGGTACCGTCCTCAAAGTACGTACTGGCGATGGTCTTAATGCGCGGAACGTCGGTGCCGATGAGCTTGCGCGCTCGGGCCGAAAGGATATTCGACGGCGGTACGTAAACCGAGCCGTGAGCGTTGGGCAGGACCTCGTCCTGAAACGCGATAAGTTCGTTGAGCGAAGCGACGAGCGTCTCTTTGTTCTTCCAGGTCTTGTAGACGTACAGCGTGCCGTAGTCGGTGTCCCAGAGCGCCAGAGGCTGATGGTTGTAGCCGTGAAAGCCCAGCTCTCCGCCCATCTGCAGCAGCATGCCGCCAAAATAGCGGAACTGTGTGGTATCGGCCTGTCGCGCGGGCTCGGTCTGGTTGACCGCGTCCTCGTAGTTTTCGATCATCACGCCGGTATAGCGAATGCCGTATTTTTGCGCGAGCTTTTGCAGATCGGGCCACCAGACCTTGGCATAAAAGTCGGCGATGGAAAGCCCGTAGTCGCGCTTGATGTAGGTGCCATCGCCCGAGGGCACGGGGCTAGGAAAGTCGTCCAAATAGAACACGGCGCTGTTGATGACCGGATAGGCCGTGGCATCGCCCAGGAGGCTGGTCGCCGCGGCGTAAAAGCCGCGCATGACCTTGTCATAGATACCGATATTGCAAACCACGGTGCGCCCGCTACCGCAGTCATTCGACCAAATGAGTGGGGCGCCCGCATCGCCGGTCTTAGCCCACACACGAGCCGTCTCGCGCAGCGATACCGAAAGCGACGAATCAAAAGGGTCCGAGAGCTCGTAGCGCTCTCCCCCGCCCAGCATAAAGTCCTCACTCGGCACAATGCTTTCGGCTTTTGCATAGTCATATCCGGCCGATTCAATGCCAAGCTTGGAGGCAATCACTTGCAGATAGCTCGAGTTATCCGGCGGCATGGCGAGCATAAGTGAACCGCCGGCACTCACCCAACTCATAATGTCGGTCAGATGCGTACCCAGCCCGTCAAGCGAGGGCATAAGCACAATCACGCGATCAAACGACGTGAGCGATGGGATCGCGTCCGCACCGTCGGTGGCAATATCAACATCGCGATGGGCGATCTTCATGTCCAACAAAATCTGGTCGAACTGGTCTTTGACATCGTCGACGCCATCTTGGTCCGAGTCGGTAATGACCAGGCACGTGGGCTTTTGGCCAAAGATTGCCGAGGAGGCCGGCACCGCGTCATTGGCGGCAAGCATCCCCAGCCTATGCTGGCCCGCACTGTACTGCACGCCGGCACGCTCCACCAGCAGCACGGCGGCCATGGCAATAAAGACCGCCCACACCACGAGGAGTCCCATCCAACGAAAGCGGCCCACACGGTCTCGGATATGTTGCGCCACGCTCATCTGGCCTCCTCCCCATCGCGCCAAAACGCCAACTTTTCGCGGTTGTCGGCGCTCAAATACACATGTTGCTTGTCAATCGCATCGATCACACGGTGGACCTCGTCACCGTCGCGGCGCATCACGGCCAGGCGCAGGCAAAGCATCCAAACCTCCTGCTCCTCGGGCACGTCGAGTACCAGCTGGTCGGTCACGGCCTGCGCCTCGTCGATCTGTCCGACATCGGCCAGCGCCGTCGCGTATCGAATGCGCAGCTCAAGGGTATCCTCGCGCTCGCAGCGACGCGCAAGCAGGCGCGCGTACTGTTGGCGCTGAATCTGAGCAACGCGCCCCTCAGCCAAGCCCGAGCCCAAGTATTCACCAAGAAAATCACAGTATTCGTTGAGGTTTTGCGCGCTCGGGTCCGTCTTAAAGGAACGCTCCAGCTGCTGCAGTTTAAGGTCGGAC
This sequence comes from uncultured Collinsella sp., assembly GCA_900551605.1. Lineage (GTDB taxonomy): Bacteria > Actinomycetota > Coriobacteriia > Coriobacteriales > Coriobacteriaceae > Collinsella. The sequence continues at coordinate 4,800 of URWS01000036.1, forward strand.
TCCTTGGAGATCTGCGCCACCGCCGTCGCGGCATAGTGCGCCACCTCAACGTCGTCGTTAAGCTTAGCCGCCTGCAGCTGCGCCAGGTACGCGTCGGGCTCCTCGGTGAGCATGGAGAGCATTAGGCGGCGCCGGTATGCCGGGTCGTTGACGATGAGCGCCTCCTCGAGCGGCACTACGACTGCATCGGCGTCATGGTCGTGCACCAGGATGCTGCGATGCAGGTCGTCGTTAAAGCGCAGCGACTCCAGCGCAGACTCTTTCAGCCCCTCGCCAAACACCGCGCTGCGGACCGATAGCAGAACCACCAGCAACGGGCCCCACAGCGGCACCAGCACTATCACAGCCAGCATGTGCCCGCGCACCGGCAGCAAGCCCAGCTTCATAAGCGTCCACAGCATCAGGCAAACCAGCGCATGAATCAGCAGCAAGACGGCCGCAACGACAAGCGAGATCAAGCGGCACCCTCCTCACCGTCACCGGTGTAAGAGATGCGCTGCAACAGCGCCACGATGTCCTCGCCGTCGACGGGCTCCACCGCAATATGCTTTGCGCTCAGGCGCTCGCGGATGATGGGCAGATCGCACGCCTTTGCCTGGCGCATAAGCAGGTAGAGCACGTCGTCATCGACCAAGCCCGCCGCGTCGCTCTCGCGGATTGCCGACCCAATTGCGCCCACCAGCTCGCCGACAGGCTCCATGCCCGGTACCACGCGCAGGAGCAAATAACTCCCCATCTTGCTATCTGCGAGCGCCTGCGCCGCCGCGAGCTCTTGGCCAAAGGCAGCCTGCTTGAGCACGCAAGTGCCGTCAACGCAGCGTTTATCCTGCGCCACCGCCTCATAGTCAAAGGCACGGCCCAACGCGCTTTCGACCAACCCGCACAAGATGCGGAACAGGTTTTGATAATAGAGGGTCATTTGATTTTCGGCCGCACGACGCACAAAGATCAACACGGCGGGTGCCCCGTCGCGCTCGATCGCGTATCCAAACATGGGAAGCCCCGGCGTCAGCTCGCGGTTCACCCACAGGTTCGAACGACCCCCGTCGCCCAAAAGAGGTGCAAGCTGCTCAAGCGTGAGCGAGCGTGCGGCATTTTCGGCAATCGCGGGACTTGCTGCCACCAGGCGCGCAAATGCCCCGCCCGAAACATGGTAGATCGCCACCGAATCGTTCTCGAGGATCTCGCCCAGAAGCTCGCAGCACTTGCGATAGATGTCGCGTGGGTTGAGCACGTCGAGCTCCTGCGTCACGGCAAAGATCTTGCCAAAGCTGTCGTGGCGACCCACGATCTGGCGCCTGTACGCGCGCTTGTCCTCGATCGCGTCGTGGTAGAGCTGCGTAAGGAACGTATTTCGGTTGCGCACGAGCTCGTTTTGATCGCGCTCCGCCCTAATGGCTTCGCTGTTGCGCAGCTGAACATAGCCGCACACGGCACCCACAACAAAGTACGCAATAAACGGCAGCCAGTTGGACGGCTCGTAGAACAGGCCCTGGAAGGTATAACCGTACTGAGTAAAGTAGCTCGCAGCCAAACCCACCGACGCCAGCAGCGCCGCAACCAGGCCAAAGTCCAAGCCATACAGCGTGCCGATCAGCACCACGTAGAGCAGGCGATAATCGAGCACGTTGAGCTGAGCCGATTGCGAGAACAAGCGCTCCAGCACTTCAAAGAGCACCCAGGCGGCTGCCGTCTCCAGGCATTTGACAGGCAGCGTGCGCATTTGAATGCGGTCGATGGCCGCGCGCAAGGGGTTGACCTTCTTTGCACGGCCAGCATCCCAGCGAGCCTGAATGGTCGAGAGGTCGCGCAGCAAGTCGTAGCGCTGAAACCAGCCATAGCGCACGCGAGCGACGTCGCTGACGGGCAGGGCGTAGCCGGCAGATTCGCCATAGGCAACTGAGAGCCCTGGGAAAAGCGCCTGAAGGGCCTCGCCCACCTCACCCACCGTGTGATGGAAGGTATCGGCTACATCGAGCGTCTCAAAGTTGCCATCCCAGCTGTCGAAGATACGGCGTACCAGCACCGAAAGCTCCTCGGCACACAGCAGCGGAAACGCCGCATCCTGCGCGCCCTGTAGAGCGGCCGATCCGGTTGAGCATGCGTCGAGCATCGGCACCAAAAACGGGTCCTCCAGCGCGGCAGACGCGGTATACAGGAACGGCACGCGCAGGATCTTGGTCTGAACGCCCTCGCGAGCAGCGTAGTAGCGGCACAGGTCGTTGGCTGCGTGCGCGATAATGCCCTTGCCCGTTCGCCCCGCGGCATCGGCGGCACCCTCGGCACCCGCGGGCCCCGCTACATACAGCAGTTGGACCCGGCGACCCGCGCACGTACGAAAGACCGAGCGCAGCAGCTCGATATCGCCCACGGTATCGGTATGCGGGGTGAGGTAATTAGACAGGTAAACCACGCGGTCGAACTCGTAGGCCTGATCCAGGTGCTGGAGGAGCTCTTTCCACGAGGCATGGGGCGACGACTCGTCGCGACGCGTGTCCTGCGCGGCGACAACCTGGACATGGTCCCCGGGGAACGCCTTGGCACAAAAGTCATCGTCAACATATGCGGTGTTGCCAACAACCAGCACTTCCATGGCGCACCCCTCCCCTAAAATCCACTTTTGTCATAGTCAAACATGCGTATTTTACGCTGTCAACGCGAGCCAAGGCGCCTTTAAGGCTGTTTTAAGAACTTTTTTAAAGGATGTGGGGATGGCAACTCGTCCGACCCAGGCTCATTGAAAGGCTGCTATTCGCTCTGAAAAGGCACATCGCAATCTGCTGACAGCTCTGCAGGGAGAATGGCAGGCAATGTAAGCGCTCCCATGGGCGAAAGTCCAGTAACAACCATCAAATAGCTCTTTGCATGGGCATATGCCATCGAAATAGCATTTGAAAGAAGGTAGTGACGCGCCTCGTCATCGGGAGAGTTCATTGGCATTTGCGCTGAAACCGAGATGGATACTGTAACGCCAGCGTGCATCTTCTCCTGTGCACCTTCATCTCTGTCAAGGAGGCTGCCAATTACGCACATCTTTAAACTTGCGCGAGCGTCATTACCGTTTTTCCAAAGGTGGACATCTTGGTAGCTAACGTCAACTTTTAATTCCATGTTATCCGAGGGCGAATCCTCGATATGGAAATCGGAGTCAACGACGAACAAATTCACGATCTGAATTGGAGCAATAAAATCCCCACTCATGCTGCCAAACCTCCGGAAATCATCTCGAGATTCACATGCGAGGACGGACGCTCGTTCCTAAAAGACCATTGCTCTCGCACGGAATTGTTGGATGAAAGAAACGGTAGCTCTTTAGAATAGCTAACGGTAACCTTAGGAACGATATTGATACCTAAAGCCAGCTCGAACCTGGCGATTGTCTTCAGCGTCATATTGGGCTGAGAATTCAACAGCTTCGAAAGCGACTGAAGGCTCACGCCCATACGCTTTGCCAAATCGCTTTTGCTTAAACCCAAATGCCTCATCTCGCGATGAACAATAAACTCGATATCTAGCGCGTGTTCATAAGCGCGTGTTTCGCTAGTTTCTGTCTCGGCGTAAAAATCAGATAAATCTACTTTATTCATTGTATTCTCCGTTTCGAAAGCCAAGTATAAAAGTCAACGCTCAGTTTCCAGAAGTTGACGTGCTATTACGGCTAATCGCTTGGCTCGCTCGATTTCTTTACTGATATTTCCTGATCCCTGATGTCCTTTAAACCAAAACAATAGAACAATTTTGTCTACGCCCTGACATATGGCATAAATCATCTCTCGATTTGCCCCGTCAAACCCTTTCAGTTCATAGAGGCCAATCTTAGAATCAATACATCGTAGCTTTGAGGTCCCACTCGCAACCTTTAACCCATAATCATAGATTTTTGAAATCTGGTCGATCATTTTACGGGTGGCAAGCTTCTTTTTAGGGTCTGTCAACATTTTCTGGAATTGAGAGTTGGCGGGAGAAGTCGTCAGCTCCCAAAACGGTCGGCCCTTGGGGTCTCTATATTCGACAAGTTCATATCCTTCAACCAAAGGCCACCTCCCATTTCTAGGTACACTTAGCTTATAAGTTAAGTGTAGCTTTTAAAACAAGAATAACAAGGTTCACGCTAGATTTCACAGCTCCGATTGATAAACATTCAAGTCAAGCTTGCGCTAAATCCGGAAGTGCGGGGAAAATCAGAGCATTGCCGGCCAGACCCCTGTTTTGAGTTCCGCTGACCTGCGGTTTTGTTGCCGAAAAACGGGTTGCGCTCGGCAAGTTTCGATTTTCCCCGCACTTCCGAAATAACACGCTAAAAGCGAGTGTCCGGAGGTAGCGCGCAGAGATGTGGTGTAAGAGGCGGGGCATGCCCCGCCTCTTCTCTTT
>URWS01000037.1 GCA_900551605.1 uncultured Collinsella sp.
CTCCATGCACCGTACGGTGACGGTCTGGGCGCAAGCGTGGCGCATGGTATTGGAGAGCGCTTCGCGCAGGACCGCTGCAAAGCAGTTGGCGACGTTTGCGGGCGCATGTTCGGCCATAACTTCAAGCTCAATCTGCGGGCCGCCGTCCGAGCGTGTGCCTTCGACAATGCGTTCGAGCTGCACGGAAAGGTCGACGGCGTTGTCGTTGAGCGCGTGGACGCTGGTGCGCACAAGCTGGAGCGCCTCGTCAACCGTGCGTTTAACGTCGGCGAAATCGGCGGCGACGCCAGGCTCGTCGGCGTGGACCACGCGTAGGGCTTCGGCCTGCAGTGAGGCGCGCGTGAGCTGGTGCCCGACGTTATCGTGGATCTCGCGCGCGATGCGGGCGCGTTCGGCGAGCGTCGCGAGCTCGACTTCGTAGTCCTGGCGATCGGCAAGATCGCGGTTGCGCGCCTCGAGCGCGAGGGCTCGTTCCTGCAGCTCGTCGCGGGTGCGGCGCATGCGCCGCTGCTCGCGCTCCAACTGGGCGGTGCGTAGCGATAGCAAGGTGGCGGCAACCGAAAGGATGGCGGTTAACAGCAGCGTTCGGGTGGTGAGCACGCCACCACGAAGGTCCGCGACAAGCGCGCAGACAAACACGGCGCCAATCGCCAGCGCGGGCCAGATTCGTTCACGGCGAACGCGTCGCGCGATGTCATAGAGAGCGAGAGGCGCAAACGGCACAAACGGCGGCACGAAGACAGCCGCGATGATGCAGGCGTAGCTCGCGGCCTCGCTCACACGGCGGGCGCGGTTTCCCTGTACGACCTCGGCCAGCGAGGTGGCAATAACGCCAAGGCAAAACGCCGCGACCAGGCGAGCGTCCACAGCAAGACCCATGGCGGCCGCAATACAGCACGCCAGCACGATCGATTTGTCGAAAAGCCTGTTCATACGGGTATTGTACGCGAAGCCGCGCGTGGTGGAGGGACCGCCTGCGCAACCGTGACATTCCTCCCACGCGGCAAAGCGGGGACGTCGGCAGGCCGCACGGCCAAGCTCCGCACTCGTGACAAAGCTCACTGGTGCGCGCCGCTCGCTCCTGCGATGATGCAATCGTACCGGGCCGCAATCAACAGAAGGGCCGCCTCATGACAGACATCGTCCACGTCGAAAACCTCGTCAAGCGCTACGACGACCTTATCGCGCTCGACCACTTTAGCCTGAGCATCGCCCCCGGCGAGATCTTTGGCCTGCTGGGCCCCAACGGCTCGGGCAAGACCACGTCCATCAACTGCATTCTGCAGCTGCTCGCCTACGACAAAGGCACCATCGAGCTGTTCGGCGAGCCCATGACGCCCGCCCGCTACGACCTCAAGCGCCGCATCGGTGTGGTGCCGCAGCAGGTGGCGGTGTTTGACGAGCTTACGGTGCGCGAGAACATCGACTATTTCTGCAGCCTTTACGTCAACGACCGCAAGCGCCGCCGCGCGCTGGTGGACGAGGCGATCGACTTTGTCGGGCTGGGCGACTTTACCAAGTTTCGCCCCGGCAAGCTCTCGGGCGGCCTGGCGCGTCGCCTCAACATCGCCTGCGGTATCGCGCACAAGCCCGAGCTCATCTTCTTTGACGAGCCCACGGTGGCGGTCGACCCGCAGAGCCGCAACGCCATCCTGGAGGGCATCTGCCGCCTGCGCGACGAGGGCGCCACGGTGGTGTATACCAGCCATTACATGGAGGAAGTCGAGCAGATTTGCAGCCGCATCATGATCATGGACGGCGGACGTGTGCTGGCGCAGGGCACCAATGACGAGCTCAAACGCATGATTCAAATGGGCGAGCGCGTGACTGTCGAGGTCAGCGCCGTAGAGACCGCCACGGTCGAGCGGCTGCGCGCCCTCGAGCACGTGCTTTCGGTTGAGTTGTCCGGCGGCGAGCTCGTCTGCACCTGCGAAGCGAGCCCGCACAATTTGGTCGACATCCTCGACACGCTGCGCGCCGCCGATGTGGCGCTCGGCCGCGTGTGGAGCGAGCCGCCGACCCTCAACGACGTGTTCCTCGAGATCACCGGCCGCGAGCTGCGCGACTAGGGGGCAGCCATGTTCAACACCATTATCATCACGGTCAAAACGCTGCTGCGCCGGCCGAGCACGTGGGTCTGGGGCGCCCTCTTTCCCATCGCGCTTTCCACGATGTTCATGTTTATGTTTGCGAACCTGAGCTCTGACGGCAAGGTCGACCCGGTACCGGTTGCCGTCGTCGCCGACGAAGCCTGGAGCGCATCGACCTTTAAGGACGTGGCAGCCTCGCTTGCCGAGGAGGGCGACGATCAACTGCTCGAGATCCACGAGTGCGACGATGTGACCGCCGCGAACCGTGCGCTCAAGGCCGGCGAAGTGGCGGGCATCTATACGGTCGACGCCGAAGGCGCGCCCAAACTCACGCTGCTTTCGAGCTACGACAGCTCGCGCGCCTCGTCGGTGCTCACCGACCGCAGCATCCTTGAGACGGTGGCGAGCTCGTATACGCAAAATGCCGAGCTCATGCGCCAGATTGCCCAAGACAATCCGGCCGCCCTTGCCGATCCGGAGGCGGTTGCGCGCGCCCTGTCGCTCGAGGGCGGAACCCGCCGCGTAAGCCTGACACGCACCACGCCCGACGGCACGGTCATCTACTATTACGCGCTTTTTGGCCTGGTCGCGATGATGTCTGCCGAGTTTGCCGCTTTGAGCGTCGTCGACCTGCAGCCCAATCTGTCGGGTCTTGGCGCGCGCCGCTGCGTGGGCGGTCTTTCCAAGACGGCGTCGCTGGCAGGCATCTTTGTCGGCTCGTGGCTGGTCTCCTTTGCTTCGATGACGATCGCGATCGGCTACGTGCGTCTGGTCGTGGGCGTCGACTTTGGCGGGCGCGAGGGGCTGTGTTTGGTGGGCGGCGCCGCTTCCGCGCTTGCCGCCACGGGCCTGGGGCTCTTTGTGGGCACGCTTCCCGTTAAGGGCGGCAAGGCGTCCAAGTCGGGCATCCTTACGGGCTTTGCCACCACGTGCGCACTGTTCGCCGGCCTCTACGGCGAGCCGGCGATGGCGCTTGCCGATGACGTCGCCCGCGCCTGCCCGGCCGAGTGCTGGTTCAACCCCGTCAAGCTCATCTGCGACATGTTCAATCGCCTGTATTTCTTTGAGGACCTGGGGCCCTTCGCTGTTCGCGCGGGCGCGCTCGTCCTGATGGCCCTGGTGTTTGTCGCCGCCGCTACGCTGATCTTTGGAAGGAGTCGCTATGAGCACCTTTAAGACCGCGCTTCGCATGGCGCTGGCGCACCCGTTCTACCTGCTCATCTATACGGTGTTCATCTCGCTCATGGGCGTATTCATCGCGGCATCGGTGAGCTGGAACTCGTCGCAGCTCACCGAGTACAAGCCCTACGATGCCAACGTGATCGTGGTCGACCGCGACGACAGCGACCTTTCGCGTGCGCTTACCAAGCATCTGGGTTCGCGTTTTGAGCTGGTCACGGGCATCGGCGACGATACGTACGACCTTGCGGACGCGCTCTCCAAGAGCAACAGCGCCAAGGGCAGCGCCGACTGCGTGTTCTTTATCCCGGAGGAGTTTGAGGACGACCTCGTTGCGGCTGCCCGCGCGGGGGAGGCCCTGCCCAAGCTCGACGTGACCTACGGTTCCGGCACCATGGCGGCGGCGCTTTCGTCTGCCGAGGCCTCGCGCTGGATCTCGCTCGCGGGCGCTGCGGCGGCGCTTGAGCCCGCTGCTTCTAACGGCGACGTTGCCAAGGCCGCCGAGCATGCCGCTGCAAAGCGCGCGGAGGTCCAGATCGAGCAGGTCAAGGTCGACTCGACGGCTGCCGCCACGCTCGAGTCGTATTTCAACTTTGGCGCGTACGCGATTATCTCGTCGGTCATCGTATCGGTGGGGTTGGTGTTCTCGGGCATGAACGAGCCCGAGCGCGTGCGTCGTATGGATGCCGGCCCGGTCTCCGAGCGCCAGCGCTCGCTTGCCGTGTTCGCGGCTGCCGCAGTGCTCACCGTCTGCATCTGGTTTGTGTCGAGCATGATGGGTGTCGTGGGCTTTGCCGGTGCGGTCGCCGAGGTCGGCGTGGGCCGTGTGTGCCTGGCGCTGGCAGCGACGTTTGCCCTGGCGTGCACGCCGCTGGCCGTTGGCTTTGCGCTGTCGAGCCTGGGTGCGCGCGAGGAGCTGCTCAACGGTGTGGGCAACCTGCTTGGCATGCTCATGACGTTTTTGGGCGGCGCCTGGATGCCGCTGTCGCTGATGGGCCCGGCCGTGCAGACCGCGGCGCACTTTGTGCCGACATATTGGGTGAACGATGCGATCGGCAAGGCGCTTGCCTCGGACCTGACGTCTGCCGTGCTGGGCGACATCGCCTGCGACCTGGGCGTCACGGTACTTTTCGCCGCCGCCATTGCCGCCGTAGGCCTGGCTCTCGCACGCGCCAAATCCCGCGCCTAGTCTGAAATAAATCCTAGGCCTCGCTCCAAAATAGTTCGCCAAGGTTTACTATTAGGCTCATAAAGTAGTACAAGGCTAACAATGGGGGGATACCATGGCAACGCAGGAAGCCTACGTCCAGGTTAAGGATCTCAAAAAGCACTACGGCGACGGTGATGCGCGCCTGACGGTACTCGATGGCATCGACACGTCCATCAACCGCGGCGAGATCTGCGTCATGCTGGGGCCCTCGGGCTCGGGCAAGTCGACGTTTCTCAACCTGATCGGCGGCCTGGAGGATGCCGACGGCGGCTCCATCATGGTGGACGGCTGCGACCTCACCACGCTCAACGCCGGCGAGCTGGGCGAGTATCGCCGCCGTGAGCTGGGCTTTGTCTTCCAGTTCTACAACCTGGTGCCCGACCTCACCATCAAGGAAAACATCGAGGTTACGGCGCACCTGTCCAAAAACCCGCTCAATGTCGACGACCTGCTGCGTTCGCTGGGCCTCTACGAGCACCGCAACAAGTTTCCGCGCCAGGTCTCAGGCGGTCAGCAGCAGCGCTGCGCCATCGGCCGCGCACTCGTCAAAAACCCGGGCCTGCTGCTGTGCGACGAGCCCACGGGCGCACTTGACTACAAGACGTCCAAGGAAATCTTGCAGCTCATGGAGGATGTCAACCGCACCTACGGCTGCACCATCATCATCGTCACGCACAACGCCGCCATCGCTCGCATGGCCAACCGCGTGCTGCGCCTGCGCGACGGGCGCATCGTCGAGGATGAGCTCAACGAGTCGCCCGTCGCGGCCGCCGAGCTCGATTGGTAGGCGGCGCCATGACACCTCTCGCAAAACGTCTCCCGCGCGAGCTGCGCCGCAATATCGGCAAGTACCTGGGCATCTTTTTGCTTATGTGCGGAAGCATCGCCCTTACCTCGGGCTTTTTGCTCGCGGCGCATTCCATCGGTTGCCTTATCGACGACATGCGCGATGCGTACACGATTGAGGACGGCCGCGTGACCACCTCCTTTGAGGCCACTAAAGACCAGCTCAAGGCCGCCGAGGACGCGGCCGACGACGTCGGCGGCGTCACGCTCTACAAGAATTTCTCCATCGACGCCATCATCAAAAAGACCGCCGGCGACGACGGCACCAAGCGCACGCTGCGCACCTATGCGCACCGCAGCAAGGTCGATATCGCGTCCTACTGTGAGGGCAAGGAACCCAAGGTGGATGACGAGGTGGCCATCGACCGTGTCTTCGCCACCAACAACGACCTCGCCGTGGGCGATAAGGTTGAGCTTGAGGGCCGCACCTACATCATCTGCGGCATCATGACCCAGCCCGATAGCCAGGCGCTGTTCCTCAACAATTCGGACTTTACGGTGAACACCATCACGTACGGCGTGGCCGAGGTCGCCGATGGCGGCTTTGCCGCGCTCGAGGATGCCGGTGGCGCACCCGCCTACACCTACTCCTTCACCTTTACCGATCGCGACCTCCCCACCGCGGACCGCATTGACGCCGAGCAAGATATGGTCGAGGCGCTGACCGACGCCGATGCGCGCGTGGACGATCTGATCGACGCCGATTCCAACCAGGGCATTGGCTATGCGCGCGACGACGTGGACGGCGACTCTATGATGTGGATGACGCTGCTCGACATCATCATCGTGATCATGGCGTTTGTCTTTGTGGTCCTTACCGACGCCACCATCGAGGAGGAGAGCGCCATCATCGGCACGCTGCTCGCCAGCGGCTATCGTCGACGCGAGATCGTGCTGCACTACCTGGCACTTCCCGCCATCGTGGGCGTGGTCGCGGCGCTTTTGGGCACTGCGCTCGGCGTTGTGTTCTTTACCGAGCCCATGCGCAGCCTCTATTACGGTTCGTATAGCCTGCCGCCCTTCCAGGTGTACTGGAGCTGGGAGATCTTTGTGAAGTGCGCCGTGGTTCCCGCCGCCGCGCTCATCCTCATCACGCTGGTGGGCCTGCTTCGCAAGATGGGCAAGACGCCGTTGCAGTTCCTTCGTCACGAGGCGAGCGGCAAATCGGGCACCAAGCGCGGCTTGCAGCTGCCGGAGCGCATGGGTTTTGTTTCCCGCTTCCGCCTGCGTATCTTCCTGCGCAACCTGGGCAACTTCGCCACGCTCTTCGTGGGCATTGCGTTTGCGTCGCTGCTGCTGCTCTTTGGCCTGGCGATTCTGCCCACGATGACGCACTATGCGGACAACCTCGAGACAGGCCTGGTCGCCGAGCACCAGTACACGCTCAAGGCGCCGCTGGAGCTCGAGGGTACTGCCGAGGAGCGCGAGCAGTGGTCGGCACTCGAGCGCTTGCAGTCGGTTGACGGCGCGCTGCTTTCCGCCGCTCAGGATGCCGATGACGAGCTTGACGACGCGGCCGATGCGGCGCAGGCGGCAGCCGATGCCGCGACCGCATCTCCGTCTGCCGAGAGCCTGACTGCGGCGCAGGATGCGCTTGTAAACGTCCAGGACAAGAAGGATGCGCTCTACGCGCGCCTTGACGATCTTGCCGATGCCCTCGGCTGCAACCGCGACGAGGCTATCGACCTGATCGACAAGGCCTCTAAGATCGACACTGACAACGACGACATTCACCCGGTTAACACGACCGATAACGGTGCAGACAAGATTGCGCAGACCGAGAAATATGCCGTTTACCAGCTGCAATACGACCGCGGCGATGGTAATGGCGAGGAGACGATTTCTGTCTACGGCATCTCGCCCGATTCGCGCTATTGGAAAGACCTCAACGTTGGCGATGGGCGCGTCGTCTTTGGCGGCGGCCTGCTCGACAAGTTTGGCTGGAGCGAGGGCCAGAAGGTCACGCTCATCGACAAATACGAGGGGGAGCATTATTCCCTTGAGTACGCGGGCAAGGACTGTGCCTGGGGCTCCAAGTCGGACATGAATATCTATATGAGTATCGACGACTTTAACGAGCTGTTCGGCAACGACGCCGCCTACTTTAACGGCTATGTGAGCGACGAGAAGCTCGACCTCGATGCTCGTTACTTTGCCGGCGACACCACGCCCGACGACATGCGGGCCGTGGGCGACCAGTTCATCGGCATGATGAGCAAAATGATCGGAATGATGATCGGGCTCGCGGTGTTCATCTTCCTGCTGTTTATGTACCTGCTGACCAAGGCGGTGATCGACCACAGCGCCCGTTCGATCAGCTACATGAAAGTCTTTGGCTATCGCGATAGCGAGATCTCGCATCTGTACATCCGCTCGATCACGCTGTGCGTGGCGGCGTCGCTCGTGCTGAGCCTGCCGGTCATTATTGGCTCGCTCACGGCCATCTTCCGCTCGATGCTGCTCGCCTACAACGGCAATATCGAGATCTACGTGCCCGCTTGGTCCATGGCGGCGTGCGTGGGCATTGGCTTTGTGACCTACCTGGTCGTGGCGCTGCTGCACACGCGCTCCGTCAGGCGCGTCAGCCTGGCCGAGGCGCTCAAGGTCCAGGAATAGAGAACCGCCCACACGCGGGGGCACGAACCGAAGGAAGGGTGCCCCCGCGTTATTTGCCCGCCAGGCCCGACGTGGGCAAACGCGCGCAACGTCAGACTTCCCCGAACAGAAGGAGACCCATGGCAAGATCGGCAGAGGAGCTCAAGCAGCTCTCCATCAAGGAGTTCACCGAGGCGGCAAAGGTCTACGAATCCGGCCATGCCGGCATTTACGAGATGTGCAAGGACGACTATCCGCAAATGCTCGAGGAGCTTGAGCTCGAACCGTTCGAGGACGCGCTCGACGTGGGCTGTGGAACCGGAGCCGTCCTAGAACTGCTCCACGCCCGGTACCCCAGCAAGCACTTGACTGGACTCGATCTCACACCCGGGATGATCGACGTCGCCCGGGCAAAGCAGCTCGATAACGTCAGCTTTGTCGTCGGAGACGCGGAGGCACTGCCCTTCGAGCCCCGGAGCTTCGACGCCGTGCTCTGCTCTAACAGCTTCCATCACTACCCGCATCCGGAGAGGTTTTTCGCCGAGGTGGCACGCGTCCTTCGGCCCGGCGGGCGACTGGTCCTTCGCGACTACACCTCGAACGATGTCGCGGTCTGGCTCATGAACAACATCGAGCTACCGCTGGCACGCCTCTTGGGCCATGGCGACGTGCGCATCCTCAAGCTGTCCGAGCTACGCGCGCTCGTCGAGGAATCCGGGCTCACCCCGCTCAAGCTCGAGGCACAGAAGGGATTCCGCGCGCATCTGGTCGCGCGAAAGGGCTAGCGGTCCGCGCCAGGACGCTCCGTCACGCCGGGGCACGCCGTCAACGCCGCCACACCAGGGCACGCCATCAAACCAGATTGTGGCCACGCCAGAACGCGCCGCCAAACCAAGGCGCGCCGCCACAAACGTGACGGCGCGCCCCACTTACCAGATGCCGATGATTCGCCGGTCTACCGGTCGGGTTGGCAAGGACTGTCCCTATATGCCGGCCTTCGGGGACGTTCCTTTCCTGCCGGCACTTGGGAAGGGGGTGCGGACAATTTTTCGTACCACCTAGACTGCCAGCCCCAGGCGTCTCCTC
>URWS01000038.1 GCA_900551605.1 uncultured Collinsella sp.
ATGCGATCGTCGGCAGCGTCAGATGTGTATAAGAGACAGGCTTGTCCCAGCGTAGGGGAGTGGGCCGAGCTCTTCAAATTGGCAGACAAGACCATCTGCATGCCGATCTCTGAGGGCGTGTCGGGCAGCTACAACGCGGCAGCCACGGCTCGCGATATGGTTCTTGCCGAAGAGCCCGACCGACAGATTCATCTAGTCAATTCACGCGCAGCTGGCGGCAAAATGGACCTCATTTTCTTGCTGTTCGACCGCTATCTTGCAAGCAATCCGAATGTCTCATTCGAGGATGCTTGCGCATACTTCGATAGCCTTGAACAGAACAGCAAAATCCTCTTCAGTTTGTGCAATTACGAAAACCTCGCCAAAGCCGGACGTATCCCTAAGGCAGCCGGCGTCATTGCCAACAAGCTCAATATCCGTATTTTGGGCACAGCGAGTGAGGCCGGTAAAATCGAACTCGTCGGGCACACGCGTGGCGAAAAGAAGATGCTCAACAAGATCATCGACACTATGGAAGCCGAGGGCTTTACGGGCGGTGAGGTCGTCATAGATCACGTTGAGAACGAAGCTGGAGCCCAGGCGCTCGCCGATCGCATTGCCGAGCGCTGGCCCGGCTCCAAGACGACCATCATGCCCTGTAACGGACTTGATTCCTATTACGCCGAGATGCACGGCCTGATCATCGGCTATGGCATGGGCGTAGCCTCAGGATGCTAGGACAAGAACGTTGGTGGGACAAAATAATCAGTAGTTCTTTGTCCCAGGGTCGATGGCGGAAACAAGCTGGATCTCGCTATCACACCTGGGACAAAAAACTACTGATTATTTTGTCCCACCACCTCACAGGTCGCTAACTGCTAAACCCATTGAACTTAAGATAACTCATCAGGTACGCCTTCGAAACGAAGGACGATACCGCGCTGCGAACAAGCAGAGACTCACGCGTTACATGATGCGCAGTATCGGGAACAGGCGTCTGCTCGACGGAAAACGCCGAACGAATCGATGCCTCAAGCTGATCAACCACATAATCGAATGCCGTCGGGGCATCGTAGCTCAATCGCTGGATATTAAAGAGTGCCTGGACCGCGGCAATAGGTAGCACCTGTTTAAAGATGCAAATGGCAATCAGACGCGCAATCTGCTCGCGACCATACTGCTTTTTAACGGGGGCGGGAACCAAGCCAACCTTTACATAGTTATTGATCATCGAAGGCGTAATAACGGGTTGCTCAACACAAATAGAAAGCGGCTCCATCCACAGCGAGACATACTCAATCACCTGGTCGCGATAGAGCGTCACATTGGGCAGCTGATCATAGCGCGGCAGGCTCAACGTATTGAGTTTACGCACGATATCGGACTGGATAAATGCATCGGGCAGCACCGTTGGCTGAATATCCTCAGGCTTAATGCTGACCGACGTATCGGACATCGGAATGACGTGTTTTACATGGTTCATGAGGACCCTCCGTTCATTATCTATATTGTATTCTAGATTATCTAGTTTTGCATACCACGTATTACGAAGCCGCAGCATAAAGATGGGGTCGATGCGAACGTGCATCGACCCCATTATGTTAGAAGATAACAACATTACATAAGATATATTATCGTACTTATCCACGAAGAAATGCGTATGCGCTGGTTGCCGCTATGGCTCCATCAGAAACGGCGGTCACAACTTGGCGTAAACGCTTGGAACGGATATCGCCAGCAGCAAATAGACCTGGCGTGCGGGTCGCCATGGATTCATCAGTCAAAATGCCGCCATCAGGCGCCAGATCGACTAGATGCTCAACAAGCTCGGTATGGGGTTGCGTTCCGGTAAAGACAAAGATGCCAAACGAGCCGGGCTCAAATGACTCGGTATGAGTCTCGCCGGATGCATTGTCCTTAAAGGCGATCATCGTTGGCATAGCTTCGCCCGATAGTTCCACAATACTAGTTCGGTACCTAACTGAAATATTATCTTTTGCGAGCACCTTTTGAACCACGCCATCGGGAGCCCGAAACTGATCGCGGCGCAAGACGATGGTCACGCTGCTGGCGATTTCTGACAAGAACAGGGCTTCCTCACAGGCAGCATTGCCGCCGCCGATGACAAAAACCTGCTTGCCACGAAAGAACATGCCGTCGCATGTCGCGCAGTACGAAACGCCACGACCGCGATACGTATCCTCGCCAGCGAAACCTGCCGGACGCGGCGTGGCACCCATGCAAGCGATAACACTCCTAGCCGTCGTATCACCAACATCGTGATGAACGGTAAACAATTTGGAGCCGGCATCGTAATCGACACCCGTCACCATGCTCCATTCAACCTGAGCCCCTAGGCCTTCTGCATGTTGTTGGAATCGCTCACCGAGTTCAGCGCCGCTCAGTAGCGGAATGCCCGGATAGTTCTCGACCTCATTGGTTGTGGCGATCTGTCCTCCCGACATGCCCTGCTCAATCACGGTCGTCGTTAGGTTGGCGCGCGCCGCGTAAATGGCTGCAGCATAGCCCGCAGGGCCGCCGCCGATAATAGCAACATCGATCGGCTGATGGGTAGTCATGAAGAGACCTCCTGTCGAAAGATTGGCGTTCTTTGCGCTCATACCCAAATTTACGTGAACATGACACTCATGCACTACAATGATAAATCGCGTAACAAAGCTGAAGGGGAGTTATCGATGGATCAAATGCAGACGAGCAATAGCGCTCCCCTGCCCATGCAAGCTACTCCCCAACCGGAGCAAATGACCGTTTCATCTGCACAAAAACCCCTAGTAACCATCGTGCACGCATCGGTTGGATCGGGCCACAAAGCCGCCGCCAACGCGATTGCACAAGCATTTGACCTTATCAGCGGCACCAAGGGAATCCCTGAGGATGTTGAGATCGAAGTCCTGGATATCCTCGATTTTGGACGTATTAGGTTCGATGGTAATAAAACAGCAGCTTCGTTTACCGGCGCCACGCGTCCCATATATGACCTAACCTGGCGATACACGTTTACGGGACATCTGCTCTGGGGCGGAGGCACGGCATGGTCACGTATTATGTTCCCTGCCTTCAACGAATATGTCCGCACCCGCAGGCCCATAGCCGTGGTCGCAACACACATCACGGCGGCCAACGTCGCTGTGGGTGCCCGCGTCATCACGGGTATCGATTATCCCGTCATCTGCGTACCAACAGACTATGAAGTCGAAGGCTTTTGGCCCCACAAGGACACCGATCTGTTCTGCGTAGCCAACGAATTTATGGCCGAGACACTTCGCCCCCGTAAAGTTCCCGAGACCAAAATCCGCATTACAGGCATCCCCATTCGCGCCGGGTTTGATACGGACTACAATCGCGAGGAAGAACTCGAGAAGTTCAATCTCCCCGCTGACAAGACCGTTGTGTTGGTGATGGCCGGTGCCAGTTTGCCTCAACCGTACGTTCGCTTTCGCGCGGAGATGGACCGCACACTCCCCTTCCTGCGCAGCTTCGAGGACATGCACTTTGTCTTTTTGCCGGGCAAGGATGAGGAATACGCCACCCGCCTCAAGACGCTCTTCGACGCCATGAAGCTCGAAAACGTCACGGTTCTGGACTACGTGGACGATATGGCAGCCCTCATGCACGGCTGCGACCTGGCAATCCTCAAATCGGGCGGACTCACCGTCACCGAATGCCTATGCGCGCATCTGCCGATGATCCTGCTGGGCAAATCATATGGTCAAGAAAAGGCCAACACCACCATGCTCACCGGCATGGGCGCCAGCATGCATGTCACCACCGCACGAGAACTCATCGTGACGTTGCGCCATCTCCACGATCATCCGGAGTCGCTCAAGGCACTGCTCATCAATGGCGAAGTGCTGCGCCGCCCACGCGCAGCGGAGGACATCGCCATCGCAACCATGGAGCTCGTAGGCAAACCCCAAAAGCGCAAACGAGCCTTCTGCCGCTTCTACTGGGGCGAAAAACCTGCGCATATCCGCTAGGCGAAAGTCCGCTGCTCGGCGGGAACCGCCCTTATATCATTCCATGCTCAAACATTCTCGCGGGGCGCTCGTATCCCTCCCGCCCGCTTCTCACACATATCATTCCATGCTCAAACATTCTCGCTTCGCTTCGCTCGCTGCGAAACTGCGCGTGGAACGATATGTGAGAGAAGCGGGCGGGCGGCTACTCGCTTGAAAACAACAATCAATCTTTCTGATAATCAGATGCGGCAAAGGAACAGTCCCTTTGCCGCATCTGATTACTGCAATTAATTACTTTGGTTCGCCTTTGCAGCTTCAAATATGGAGATCCGGCGCAGCTGGTAGTGCGTAAACGCAGCTGACCGGCCCGACCCGCCTATATATCGTCCCACGCGCAGTTTCGCAGCGAAGCGAGAATGTTTGAGCATGGGATGATATATAGGCGGGTCGGGCCGGTAAGCGGACAGTGCGTAAACGACTAAGCTACGCCGCTAGAACCGAAACCGCCGGCTCCTCGGTCGGTTTCGTCTAGTTCTTCTACTTCTACGAGGTTGACCGTGGGGACTTCTTGGATGACGAGTTGGGCTATGCGGTCGCCTTTGTTGATTTGGATGTTGTTGGAGGGGTCCAGGTTGATGAGGATAACCTTGAGTTCTCCTCGGTAGTGGGCGTCGATGAGGCCCGGCGTGTTAACTATAGACAGGCCCTGCTTGATGGCCAAGCCGCTGCGGGGCTGGACGAAGCCGGCGTAGCCATCGGGCAAGGCGATGGCCAGCCCAGTAGAGACCAGACGACGTTCGAAGGGCTTCAGGACGCAGTCCTCGTTGGAGCGCAAATCCAAGCCGGCATCGGTGGGATGGGCGTATTTGGGAAGCTCGACGGTGGGGTCGAGACGCTTTATGTTGACGGTAATGTTGGACATGGAATCACCTTAGCTTGTCGAGCTCTTGCAGAAACTCATCGACGTCTTTGAAATCGCGGTAGACCGAGGCAAAGCGGATGTAGGCCACCTTGTCGATCTTGGCCAAGCGCTTGAGCACCATGTCACCCAACTCATGGGACGTGACGGCCGTCAGCGTGCGAGAGCGCAGCTCGACCTCGATGTCGTCGATAATCTCATTGAGCTTCTTAGTATCGATATCACGCTTGATGGTGGCGCGCATCAAGCCGACGAGCAGCTTATTGCGATCGAACCGCTGCTTGGTTCCGTCTGACTTAATGACCTCGATTGGGTCTTCGCATCGCTCAAACGTTGTAAAGCGATAGTTACACGAACAACATTCGCGACGGCGCTTAATGGTGTTATTTGACTCCTGCATACGGGAATCAATGACGCGGGTATGTGCCTTGCCACATTTGGGACAGCGCATGGTACCTCCTCTTAAACGATAACAAGGGTACCATGCGCAGCGCGATAATGATTACGAACGAGCAGGAACCTTAAGATGCGCACCGGCGGCGAGCGAACCATGCTCCAGATGATTGACGTTACGGATCATGTCGGAAGTCTCTTGCGTGGAAAGGCCTTCGATAGGATATTCCTCGGCAAGCGACCAAAGAGAATCACCAGGCTGAACGCGAATAGTCTCGTAGGTAACGTTGGAAACGGACTCGGCATACGCGGCGTGACGAGCGCTAAAGACCGACGTAGCGAGGACAACGAAGAGCGTAAGCGCAACGGCAACGGCGACAATCGTCGGAACCTTCAGGGCAACGCGGGCCGGCGCAACTACAGCCTGCTGATTGCGAGCAGACTTTACGGTCAAAGGCTGAAAGCCGGAGCGGCCACCCTGAACAACCGCAAAAGTGGGTTCTGCAGGCGTCTCGAGTTTAAGGGCAAGGTTTCCCTGGACCATATTCGTTGCGTTCATCATGTTCTCCTCTCGCGTGTTTTGCTGAGAACAGTTTTATCAAGCCGCGCGGACAAAAATGTCTAGCGCGAGAACGAATGTTCGGTTATTATTATCTTCGAACAGTTGTTCCTGTCAAGCAAAATTCGAACATTTGTTTGACATGGGTAGAGAGGATGCCCTGATGGCTCGCAAAATTACCAAGCGTCAGCAGCAAATTTACGACTTCATCAAGGAATATCAGCAGGAGAAGGGTTATCCGCCCAGTGTGCGCGAGATGGCATCTGCCGTGGGCCTTTCCTCCCCCAGCACCGTGCACGCCCACTTATCTGCCTTGGAGGCGCGCGGGCTGCTCAAGCGCGATGCCACCAAACCGCGCGCCCTGGAACTCTTTAACGAGGACGGCTCCTCTGTCTCAATTTCTAAATCTGACGAGCCCACCGCACCTCGCGGAACGGTCTCGCTACCGCTCGTTGGTCGCGTCGCGGCTGGGATTCCCATTCTGGCCGAGCAGAATATCGAAGACACTTTTACTATCCCGACCGAAATCGCCACTGATCAGGGTTCCTTTATCCTTGAGGTGCATGGGAGCTCAATGATCAATGTCGGCATCTTCAATGGCGATTACATCATCGTCCGTGAACAAAAGAGTGCCATGAACGGCGAAATCGTCGTGGCCATGATTGATGGTTCAGCGACCGTCAAGACGTTCTACAAGGAGCAGGGACGCGTACGCCTACAGCCTGAGAATGACACCATGGAGCCTATCTATGCAACAAATCCCGTTATTTTGGGCAAAGTCGTCGGCTTGATGCGCCGGTTCTCGTAATGCAAAAACGCATCACCATCTTTGATACCGTCCGCGGGTTTACGATGATTTCAATGGCAGGTTTTCACGCTTGCTACGATCTCGCCTACCTGTACGGTTGGGATATGCCCTGGTTTACCCAGACTGTCTTTCAAGACATCTGGCGCGCCAGCATCAGCTGGGTATTCTTGTTTATCGCGGGTTGGATGTGCACTCTTTCGCGCAACAATATCAAACGTGCCGCCAAATACGCCTTAGCAGCACTCGTCGTCTGGCTGGCAACAACACTTGTCTCAGTCGATGATTCGGTTAATTTTGGCATCATCTACTGCATGGCCGCATGTACCGGCATCGTGGCGTTGACCGATCCCGTCCTTAAAAAGATATCAGCGAGATGGGGCATGTCCCTATGCCTTGTGATGTTCGCCCTCACCTGGAGCATCCCCAAAACAATCTACCCTGTCCCCTACCTGGCGTGGCTGGGATTTCCGAGCCCTGGGTTTGTCTCAGGTGATTACTACCCCATCATCCCGTTTATCTTTATGTATCTTGCAGGATACTTCGCCGCACATATAGCGCAGGGAATCGATAAGACCGTCCCTAGCTGGGCCTACGCCAACTCCCTGCCGGCGCTCGCCAGCCTTGGACGTTATGCACTACCCTTTTATCTGCTGCATCAGCCCATTATACTGGGCATTTTGGAGCTCGCCTACTCGGTGCGATAACGCTCGAGCCGCGGTGCGACACGAGCCGGCAGTTTCGCCACAATACGAACGCCATCCTCAAGATATTCCTCATGCAAAAGGGTCCCCTGCTCATGCACGAGTGTAATGAGCGCACCTTCACGATATGGAATGTCGGCTGAAAGCAGTACATCGGTGGCAGCTGCCTCGCGAGCAATGCGATCGACGAGATCGTCGAGCCCCTCGCCCGTTTGGGCCGAGAACAGAACGGCTTCCGGAAAACGACGACGGAAACTTAATCGATCAACGCTATCGAGAAGATCGATTTTATTGAATACGGTCAGCGTTAGGCGCTCTCCGGCGCCGATCTCATCAAGCACGCGGTCGACAGCCTCCAGCTGTCGCTCATAGTCCTCGTCAGACGCATCTACGACTTTGAGAATTAGATCGGCACCCAACACCTCGGACAGCGTCGATTTAAAGGCATCGACAAGACCATGCGGCAGCTTTTGAATAAAGCCGACGGTATCGGTAATCGTCATTCCGCGACCGCCGGGCAGGCGATACGAACGCGTCGTCGGGTCGAGCGTAGCAAACAGCTTGTCCTGCGAAAGTACCGTAGAGCCTGTCAGGCGATTGAGCAACGTCGATTTACCGGCATTGGTATAACCGGCTAACGCGACGCGAAACGCCGGTGACTCAATACGACTCTTGGATTGAACATCACGACGCTGTTCAACCTGCTTGATCTCACGACGAAGCGCAGCGATCTTATTACGAATGAGGCGACGGTCGACCTCGAGCTGACTTTCGCCCTGACCAAAGCGTGAGCCGATGCCGCCGCGCGTCTGTTCCTTGGCGAGATGGCTCCACATGCCGCGCAGACGAGGCAACAGATATTGAAGCTGCGCCAGCTGTACCTGTAGGCGTCCCTCACGCGTCTGAGCATGCAGGCCAAAGATATCCAAGATCAGTGCCGTACGATCGATAATCTTTACCGGCTCGCCCACGGCTTTCTCCAAATAGGATTGCTGCGAGGGCGTCAGGTCGTCGTCAAAAATAACGACATCGGCATCCATGCGATGTACCAGACCGCACAGCTCCTCTACCTTACCGGAACCGATAAATGATTTGGGATACGGCTTTACCAAACGCTGAGACAAGCGAGCCACGCACTGGGCACCAGCCGTGTGGGCAAGGCGCTCAAGCTCATCGAGCGATCGATCGAGTGGCCATGCATTGTCGCGCCACTCAACACCAACCAAAATGGCACGCTCGGGCTCGGGTGCCGTGGGAACAAGGGGGAAACGAGCCATTAGGCAGCCTCAATACGATGCAGGATATCAGCAACGACCTCATCGATCGTACATTCATCCATATCAAACCACGCGATACGGTCATCGCGCTTAAACCACGAAAGCTGACGTTTGGCATAGCGACGCGAACGCATCTTAATGAGTTCGCGAGCCTCATCCATGCTCGTCACGCCATTGAAAGCATCGATGATCTCTTTATAGCCAATTGCCTGCATCGAAGTCAGGGCATCTCCCAGCCCCTGGTCCATAAGACCGCGAACCTCATCAACAAGACCCTGCTCAAACATCAAATCGACGCGAAGATTAATACGCTCTGTCTCTTATACACATCTCCGAGCCCACGAGACTAAGGCGAATCTCG
>URWS01000039.1 GCA_900551605.1 uncultured Collinsella sp.
TCGCCTTAGTCTCGTGGGCTCGGAGATGTGTATAAGAGACAGCCGCGGTACCCAGCGCGTGCTCGAGGACGTGGCCAAGTTCGCCTCACCCGAGAAAGTTGCCGCGTACATCCTTGAGCAGACCGAGCCGTTCGCGCCCGGAGACGTCATTCTCCTCACCGGTGCAGGTGAGGTCTTCCCGTTCTTTCGCATGCACACGCTTCTCCACTGCATGCTTGCGGATTTTGATGAGGTGCCTGTGGTCGCCGCCTATCCGGGCAGTTTCAACGGCTCTTCTTTCCAGCTCTTTAACCGTCTGCCGGCCGACAACTACTACCGCGCCATCGATATCTCGTAAGCACGGCTCCTCGCAGGCAAGTCCCTGCCGCCGGTAACAACCCTTTGCCATAACGTTCCCAAACCCAAAGGAGCACCCATGGACAACACGATCATTCGCGACCTCTTTGCTAAAGACATCAACCGCTCCATCAACGGCGTGGTCAAGGTCCAGGATTCAAAAGATGGGTCCATCCGCCAAGAGCTTGACGAGTACGTGGTGACGCGCGAGTTGCAGAGGCACTTTGCCACGTTCTTCAAGGCCTACGGCGATGCCATCGATGCGCGCACCGACAAGATCGGCGTGTGGATCAGTGGTTTCTTCGGTTCCGGTAAATCGCACTTCCTCAAGATGCTGAGCTACCTGCTCGAGAATCGCCAGATCGGCGGTAAGAGCGCCATCCGCTACTTTGACGGCAAGATCGTCGACCCCATGGTCGCGGCTGCCATGGAGCGCGCCTGCTCGGTGCCCACGCAGGCCATCCTCTTTAACATCGATAGCAAGGCGGGCCAGTGGAAGCAGGGCGATACGGCTCCCACGGCGCTGCTTCGCGGCTTTGAGCGCATGTTCTACGAGGCGCGCGGCTTCTACGGCGAGGACCTCAAGCTTGCAAAGCTCGAGGACCACATCGATTCCCTGGGCAAGACCCAGGAGTTCCGCGAGGCCTTTGAGCGCGTGAACGGCGAGTCCTGGCTCCAGACCCGCGACACCTACAGCTACTTTGAGGACGACGTGGTCGAGGTGCTGCAGAGCGTGCTCGGCATGAGCGAAAAGGCCGCATGGAACTGGCTCGAGGGTTCTGAGGACGAGGTTTTGGCCCCCGATGTCTTTGCCAAAAAGGTCAAGGACTACGTAGACGCTCAGGCAGCGGCCCACGGCGGCAACTTCCGTTTGCTCTTTATGGTCGACGAGGTGGGTCAGTTTATTACAAACGACAAGGACCCAAGCCTTATGCTGAGCCTTCAGACCATCGTCGAGGAGCTGGGTGCCGCCTGCGGTGGCCGCGTGTGGGTGATGGTTACGAGCCAGGAGGCCATCGACAACCTGAGCCTGCCCGTGGGCAACGACTTTTCAAAGATCCAGGGCCGCTTCAATACCCGCCTTTCGCTCTCCAGCTCCAGCGTGGACGAGGTCATCCAGCGCCGTGTGCTCGAGAAGACCGCGCCGGCGGCCGATATGCTTGCACAGGTCTACGAGCAAGACGCCGCCGTGCTTAAAAACAACTTTACCTTTGAGGGTGGCTCGCGTTCCGACCTTGCCGGCTACGCCAACTCCAAGGATTTTGTGGCCAGCTACCCGTTTGTGGGCTACCAGTTTAAGCTCCTGCCCGACGTGATGACCGAGGTGCGCAAGCACGGTGTCAAGGCCAAGCACATGTCAACGGGCGAGCGCTCCATGCTGAGCGCGTTCCAGGAGAGCGCTCAGGCCATCCAGTATGACCAGACCGGTGCACTCGTGCCGTTCTGGTGCTTCTTCGACACTATCTCCAAAGACCTTGAGCACGGCATCAACCAGGTGGTCGACCGCGCGGTCCGTGCGGCCGAGGACGCAAAGGGCCTTGAACCCTATGACGTTCAGGTGCTCAAGCTCCTGTACCTGATTCGTTACATCGGCTACGTTGAGGCCACGGTCGAGAACATCTCCATCTTCATGATAGACGGCCTCGACGTGGACAAGCGCGCCCTTAAGGACCGCGTCAAGGAATCCCTCTCCCGCCTGGAACACGAGAACTACGTGGCGCGCCAGGGCGATATCTACAGCTTCCTTACCGACGAGGAACAAGAAATCGCACAGGAGATTGCACGGACCCCGATCGACAACGCGAAGGTGATTGAGTACATCAAGAAGCGCCTGTTCGAAAGCATTTACACTACGCGCAAGCTCAATCGCGGGACCAACGACTTCCCCTTTGACCGCTACGTGGATGGCTCGATTCATGGATCCAACATGGGCGGCATGGAACTTTCCGTGGTGACCATGGCCAGCGATCTGGGCCGTTCGGACGATGCCGAGCTGGCATTGAAATCCGTGGATAAGGCCATCGTGGCCTTGAGCGACGAGGTGGATTATTGGGCCCCACTCGTCAACGCCGCCAAGATTCGCAAGTACGCCAAGACGCGAAATCTCCAGGAGCTTCAGCCGAGTACGCGCCAGATCGTCGAGTCCAAGATGCGCGAGGCGGCCTATAACGAGAAAGAGGCCGATACCCTTTTGAGCGAGGCCGTGCTCCATGCACGTTGCGCGGTCGACGGCCGCATTGTTGAGGTCCGCGCGGCCAAACCCGCTCAGGTCTTTGAGCAAGTGCTGGCGCAGCTGTGCGATGTGGTCTTTGAAAAGGCCGACTATATCGGCGTGCCGGTCACGAGCGATTCTGATATTCGCTCCACTCTGGCTGGCAACGTTCAAGTGGGGCTCGCTGGCATGGACGCGGGTAACACGCGTGCGCTCAAGGAGGTCGAGGACTACCTCAAAGTGCAGCACCAGCGCCACCTGGATACCGCTATGGGCGATATCCAGCGCCAGTACCAGAAAAGGCCCTTTGGCTGGCGCGAGGTCGACATCGCAAATGTGGTGGCGCAGCTTGTGGTGGAGCAGCGCGCGCAGGTGCTGTTTGGCGGTCAGACGGTTCAAGCCGGCGACAGCCGCATGGTGGCGCTCCTGCGCAAGGATGCCGATAAGGCCCAGGTGCGCTTGCGCATGCGCATGAGCGACCGGTTGCTACGCGCCGCGGGCGAACTCATGTGTGACCTGTTTGATCTCAAGACCGTGCCCTCCAACGAGGATAAGCTCGTGGCCGAGCTCAAAGAGCGCCTTGAGGGCTTGCGCGAGGCGTGCCTCGCCATGGCACGCGACTACTACACGGGCATCAAGCCGGCCTACCCGTATCCCGGTGAGGACGAGTGCGAGAAGATGCGCTCGGAGGTGGCCGACGTCCTTAAGGACCAGAACGAGGCCGAGGCGTTCTTGACCACGTACACCAAGCACGAGGAGCGTTTGCTCGATGCCAAGGAAGACTTTGACAAGGTGGTTGAGTTCTTCGAGTCCAATCAACGAACAGCGTTTGACCACGCCAGGGATTTCTTGAACCGCACCGAGGGTATCGAGTATGCCTCCGATGACATTCCCGGTGCGGTGGAGAACGTGGCAAAGGTTCGTGAGATCCTCAAAGATCCCAAGCCCTACGGCCGTATTAAAGACCTGCAGCCGCTTATGGATCCCGTCGAGGATGACATGAAAAAGCTGTTGGGCATCCGCCGCAATGAGTTTTTGTGTCGCATCGAGAGCGATCTGCAAGACCTGCGGGCGCAGGCCGAGAGTCAAAAGGGCTTTGTCAATCAGGCCAAGGATGCCATAGCAGACGCCGGCACCAAATACGAGTCGTTCAAAAACCGTGCCCACAGCGCTCAAAGTCTCAACGAACTGAGCGTTGTTGCAACTAACTGGGGCGACTGGCTCAGTGCGGCGGCCAACGAGATGTACGACGCTGTGGATGAGGCCCGCGTGCGTATGGACAACGAGCGCCGCGCCACCGAGGTCATGAGTACGGGCGAGGTGGTCAAGAAGGTCTCCAACAAGGGCGCCGCATCGTCTGCTCCCACGCCCGCGCCCAAGCCCCAGCGCAAGATCAAGACTGTGCGCCGCGCCGATCTGGCCAAGCCGAGTCGTCTCTTGTCCGCAGAGGACGTGGAGCGCTACGTGGACGACCTGCGCTCCCGTCTTATGCAGGCGCTCGCTGCAAGCGACGAGATCCGTATCAACTAACCCGCGGAGCCGCCGGTGCCAAAGCGCGCACCGGTGGCTTATGGCGTTTAGAAAGGCTCATCAACCATGAACGATTCTGCTCTTAAGAGCTTCTGCACCTGGGCCCGTACGGAGCTCATCAAAGGCGTGGAGGCGCAGATGGTGCGCTACGGCATCACCGAACCTGCACCCGCGCCCGTTGGGTCCGAGACCGTCAACGGCCTGCCCCTAAGTCCTGCTGAGGTTGAGCAGCGTGACGAGCTGCTACGCATACAGACAGAGGTGGGTCACGAGGCGCTGTGCGACCGTGCGGCCTACACCTGGTTCAACCGCATCGTGGCCATTCGCTTCATGGATGCACGCGGATGGCTTCCCAGCCGTATGCGCATGCTAAGTCGTGCGGACGGCAGCCATGGCAGCGAGGCCGTGGAGAACGCGCTGGACGTGGAAATAACGACGGCCGATACCGATCGCATAGCCGAGCTCAAGATGGCGGGCTTGGATGAACCGTTGTGGCGCTACCTGTTTGTTGCTCAGTGCGAGGAGCTTGCCGATTGCCTGGCGGGCGTCTTTGAACGCGTGGGCGGAGCCATGGAGCTGCTGTTGCCCCAGGGCCTCATGATGGCTGACAGTGTGGTGGGCAAACTCAATACCGTCCTCGCTGACGAGGACTGGCGCGAGGGCGTGACCGTTCTGGGTTGGATGTATCAGTACTACAACGCTGACGTTAAAGACGAGTTCTTCAAGTCCAAGCGCAAGGCAGCGGCGGCGGACATCGCGCCCGCCACGCAGCTCTTCACCCCCGAGTGGATTGTGCGCTATATGGTCGAGAACTCACTCGGCCGTCTGTGGATGCTCAACAATCCGGGGAGTTCGCTACGCGAGCGCATGGAGTATTACATCGAGCCCGATGCTGAGCACGAGGACTTCATTCGCATTTCGAGTCCCGAGGAGATAACCCTCTGCGACCCCGCATGCGGCTCGGGCCATATCTTGGTCTATGCGTTTGAGCTGCTCTTCCATATGTACGAGGAGCGCGGCTATCGTGAGCGCGAGATTCCCGAGCTCATTCTTACTAAAAACCTTGCAGGTATGGAAATCGATTCCCGCGCGGCACAGATCGCGGAGCTGGCGCTTGCCATGTGCGCCCGCGAGCACGACCGTCGCTTCTTTAGGCGTGGCGTTCGCGCCGACGTTACCGTGCTCTCGAGCATCCCGCTAGGGGAGGACGAGCTGCCGGGTAACAAGAAGCTCGCCGAGGAGCTGAGTCATTTGGGCGAGATCGGTTCGCTGCTCAATCCCTCAGAGGACGAGATCGACGAGCTCAAGGCTGCCGCCGCGAGTTGTTCCGATGACCTTTTTGCCGCTACGGCCAAAACTAAGCTCGAAAGCGCTGCCGCCATCTGCGAGAAGCTGTCCCGTCGTTTTACCTGCACCGTTGCGAATCCTCCGTATATGGGCAGCAGCAGCTTTAATCCATTCATGAGCAAGTGGATCAAGAAGAACTACCCCGACGTCAAGAGTGACCTGTGCACGTGCTTCATCGAGCGCGGCTTCAACCTGGCGAAGGACCGCGGCTACGCGGCAATGATCACCATGCAGAGCTGGATGTTCCTGGGCAGCTTCGAGAAGATGCGCTCCTCGCTCATCGGGAGCAAGTCGATCCTGTCCATGCTGCACCTGGGGCCCCGCGCGTTCGACGCCATCGGCGGCGAGGTTGTCAACGTGACCGCCGACGTCGTCTACAACGGCCGCGCGGCATGCGAGGGCGCCTACGTGCGCCTCGTCGATATCAACGGCAGCGAGGCCAAGCGCCAGAAGGCCCTGGAGGCGATCCGGAACCCCGACTGCGGCTGGTTCTACCGCCGCGAAGCCGAGACCTTCAAGCAGATCCCCGGCACCCCCATCGCCTACTGGGCAAGCGACGGACTACTCTCTGCGATGGCTGATGGCGTTAAACTATCTTCGTTCGGAAGAACGTCTAAAGGAATTATCACTGGTAAAAATGATAAGTTCATTAGGCTTTGGTGGGAGTGCGCCGTTGGGACTATCGGTTTTTCGTCATCATCTGTATCCGATTTATTTAGTGGCAGAAAATGGCACCCCCGCACAAAAGGAGGCTCTTATCGTAAATGGTTCGGTAATCTTGACTCTGTAATTGATTGGTCAAATAACGGTCACAGTGTGTTTGAGTCGGCCTCGCGTGAAGGAAACCATGCGCAAGATTATTCGGATGAACTGAAATTCAAGCCCGCCATTTCATGGTCGGCGATTACTTCGTCCATCCCTTCGTTTAGGTATGCGTCCAATTGTCTTTCAGAGCATGCCGGCATGTGCCTTTTTGTTCCTGAGGATAAAATCGGTTATATGTTGTCGCTGCTTAACTCCAGCGTTTCTAAAGAGTATTTTTCGTTAATCGCTCCAACTCTGAACGTTAACGCTGGTGATGTGGATAAATTTCCCGTCCTACTGAGTTGCTTCAATCTCGTAGACGGGTTATTTAAGGAAAGCAGAGGATTATCAAAAACCGACTGGGACTCGTTTGAAACCTCCTGGGATTTCAAACGTCATCCTCTCGTTTAGGAGTCCACATGTCGCAGAAGAAAAAGGCTAACAATAATAAATGCGCACATCCACCTCTTGAGAATGATGTGTCGTGGATTAAACAGGTTCATGAATCGTATAAGGACGATGTCTCTAAGAAAAAACTACGCATATATTTGCAAAGATTTGTATCCGAATCAGAAGCTATTGATGCTACGAGGCAGACCAATGGGTTTATTACTGATTTGAATATTTATACTACTGTTCAGGCAAATGCGTTTCTTGAACAGATGTGTTTCGACAGTGCCGTTAAAACAAGATGGGCATATACCCCTAATGACCTTGCAAAAGCGGCCCACGAAGCAGGTAGCGATTCATCTGATTTTATTAAACGAGATTACGAGTTTGCCCTCATTTGCTTATCAACAGCGGCTTGTCTTAACAAAAGGATTGCTGGGCTTTCAGAATTCAAGCCGGGTGCGAAGACCAAAACAGGCAGGAGAAAACAGAATAAAAGTTCATTTAGAAGACTTGACGCCGTTTTTAGACATCTGAGGAATGCTCTCGCTCATGGTCAATTTTTGCGAGTTGTTAAGCCCGATGGATCAGTGTGGTGGGCTTTACAGGACGCAAACGGTAAAGGAAACGTCACGGCAAGAATGCTACTGAAAGAGGATACGCTTGATGCATGGGTGAATCTGCTCTCGCTAAGAGACAAGAGATATAGAGATAAAAGCTAGTAGTTAGAATAGGTGCGAAATTGCATCGACTTAGTTCCTCAAGCTTCCTGTACAGCGGGGAGAGCGTTTTAGCGGTTTTTTTGGATACTGCAATCCGTTTTTTCGCAGTGGTTTCCAACAGCAACGAAAGGATGGCCTGCCATGGCCACTTTACTTCAAGAAAAATACGAGGCCCGCAAGGCCGAGGTCAATGCTCGCTTCGAGCAGCTTCGCAGTAACGAGGAAGAGCTCAACCGAATCTTTGCCAAGATCTACAACATGGAGGGTGAGGTGCCCATCGAGGTCGAGGATAAGTACGTTTCGGTGGCGCGCATTTTCAATACCGCCGACGAGATTCCCGAGAGCTATAAGGGCAACAAATACGTGCGCACCAAGCGAGACGAGATCACCTCGCTCATAAGCTATGCCGTGGGCTGCATGTTTGGCCGCTATTCGCTGGATGTGGACGGGCTGGTCCTGGCCGATCAGGGCGCCACGGTCGATGACTATCTGGCCAAGATGCCCAACTCTGATCATGTGACCTTTATGCCCGATAGCGATAACGTGCTGCCCATTACCGATGACGAGTACTTTGACGACGACATCGTGCGCTATTTTATCGACTTTGTGCGCACCGTGTATGGCGAGGAGACGCTTGAGCAGAACCTGGCCTTTATTGCCGAGGCACTCGGCGGCAAGGGTACCTCGCGCGAGGTAATCCGCACCTACTTTTTGAAGGACTTCTTTAAGGACCACTGCCAGACCTATAAGAAGCGCCCCATCTACTGGCTGTTCGACAGCGGCAAGAAGAACGGCTTCAAGTGCCTTGTTTACATGCATCGCTACCAGCCTGACCTGTTGGCTCGCATCCGCACCGACTATGTGCATGAGCAGCAGGAGCGCTACCGTGCCCAGATCGGGTATGCCAACGATGCCCTTGTCAGTGCCGAGCGCGGCGAGCGCGTGCGCTTGGATAAGCGCATCAAAAAGCTCAACGACCAGCTCAAAGAGACCATTGCCTACGAGGAGAATCTGCACCACTTGGCAGACCAGATGATTAAGATCGACCTGGATGACGGCGTCAAGGTCAACTACGCCAAGTTTCAGGATGTGCTGGCGAAGATTAAGTAACTGCAGATACGGTAAGGATATTCATGCCCAAGATCGATGTAGAAGAACAGCTCAAGCTGCGATTTTTGCAGCCGTTGTCCTCATGCGCGCCGCGCCGTGTTGTGGTTTGGCACGATGCGGACGGCGAGTTTGCTCCTGAGTTTGAGCGATTGGCTGCCGAGGGTTTCGACGGCGTGGGGGCCGATGCCGGCGTAATGCCTGCTCACGGTGACTTTGAGCGCCCGGTGCGCTTTGTTGAGGCCTGCGAGGGCCGTATGTTTGCCGTCAAGAAGCTCATCAACCGCGATGACCTTGCGAGCGATATCTTGCTGTATCGCCGTTGCCCGCGCGGCAGGCTTGAGGGTGATTGGCTTGCCGATGTTGAGCTGTATGCCGATCAGTTCCAGGCTGACTATCTTTCGCTTTTGGCCGATCAGCCTGTCTCTTATACACATCTGACGCTG